>NZ_PTFE01000003.1:0-236140 GCF_002936975.1 Bradyrhizobium sp. AC87j1 | reverse complement strand
GTCTATGGGATCCGCGCGATGCGCGAGGAAAGCCGTCTGATGCGCGGGCTCCGCAACGCCTACTACCGCGTGCTGACCAGATTCTCCGAGCTCAAGGTGCCTCCGGGAGTCGGTGACTTCCAACTTGTCGACAGGCGCGTTGTCGAGGCCATGCGTCACGTCCGTGACGCCTATCCATTCATGCGAATGATGACGTTCGAATGCGGCGGTCGCATGGTCGGCGTGCCCTACACCTGGCGTGAGCGCAAGAAGGGGTTTTCGAAGAACCGCGCCAGCGCGCTGATCGACCAGGGCCTCAACGGGCTGGTGTCCTTCACCACGGCGCCGGTCCGGTTCGGGCTTCTCGCGGGCTTTCTGATCTCGGCCGTGAGCATCGCATACGCGATCGTCAACTTCATCATCGGCCTGGTGCTTTATCAGAAGCTCGCCGAACCTGGCATCCTCACCCTGATCGTCGCCATGTTCTTCTTCGGCGGCGTACAGCTGTTCTTCATGGGCATGATCGGTGAGTACGTTCTTGCGATCTACGGACAGGTGCGCGAGAAGCCCGTGGTGTTCGAGCGCGAGCGCATCAATTTCGATCCCTCACCGCCGCCCGGCGCGTGACGAGCAGGGAGCGTCAGCGCTTCGCCAGCGATTGCTCGACCCGCGCGACGATCGCCTGAGCCGAGAGGCCCGCGGCATCGAGCAGCGCCTCGCGCGACCCCGCGCTCGACGTCTTCCCACCCTGCTCCGGAATGCCGATGCCTGTGACCGGCGGCCGGACCGCATCTCCGGCAAACACGCCCGCCACCAGGCTGAACAGACCGCCGCGCAGGATGTGCTCTTCCAGCGTCACGATGAGTGAGGCCTCGCCCACGGCGTCGCGGATCGCGGCCTCGTCGAGCGGCTTCAGGCAGGAGACGCTGACCACGCCGACGTCCCTGCCGCGCCCGGCGAGTTCACCGGCGGCCTCCAGCGCACGGGAGGCGATCGGCCCGGACGCGAGGATAACGACCTCCCGTCCCTCACGCAAAACCCTGGGCTTGCGCAGATCGGTCACGGCGGCGCCGAGATTCGGCTCCCCCTGACGGCTGAGCCGCAGATAAGAGGGCTTGCCGCTTCCTGCGATCAGACGCGTCGCAGCCCGCACCTCCATGGGATCGCAGGGCACGAACACCTCGATGCCCGGCAGCATCGACATGATCCCCGCGTCCTCGAGCGCGTGGTGTGTGTAGCCCTGGCTGCCATAGGCATAGCCGGCCCCCACCGCCACGACTTTGACGTCGGCACCGTGGTAGCAGACGTCGTTGCGGAGTTGCTCAAGGCAGCGCAGCGTCGGGAAATTTCCGATCGAGTAGATGAAGACGGTCTTGCCCGACAGCGCGATTCCGGCGGCGATCCCCGCCATGTTCTGCTCGGCAACACCGACATTGAGATAGCGATCGGGAAACTTCGCCGCGAACGGCTCCAGCACGGAGTAGCCGAGATCGCCGCAGAGCAGCCAGATGTCGGGGTTTTCGCTTGCCGCCTGCGACAGGCTCTCGATGAACGTCGTCCTCATGCGCCGACCTCGGCCAGCGCCTGCGCAAGCAGCTCATCCGAAGGCGAGCGGTAGTGCCATTCGAGCTTGTTCTCCATGAAGCTCACGCCTTTGCCCTTTACGGTGTGGGCGATCACGACGGTCGGCCGGCCCGATGCCGCCGGCACGCCGCCGAGCACACGCTCCAGCGCAGTGAGGTCGTGGCCGTCGATCTCTTCGACCTGCCAGCCGAACGCTTTCCATTTCTCGGCAAACGGATCCAGGTTCAACACCTCGGCGACCGAGCCGAAACTCTGAATCTTGTTGAAGTCGACGATGACGCAGAGATTGTCGAGCCTGTGATGCGGCGCGAACAGGATGCCCTCCCAGTTCGAGCCCTCGTCGCATTCGCCGTCGCTGAGCAGGCAGAAAACGAGGCTGCCCGCGCCTGCATTTCGTGCGGCGAGCGCCATGCCGATCGCAATCGGCAGGCCATGGCCGAGCGAGCCGGTCGAAACCTCGACGCCGGGCACAGCGTGGCTGACATGCCCGGTGAAGATCGAACCGTCGCGGCAATAGGTGTCGAGCTCGGCTAGAGAAAAGAAACCGCACTCGGCGAGCGTTGCGTACATGATCGCCGTGGCGTGGCCCTTGCTGAGCACGAAGCGATCGCGGTTCGGGCTTTGCGGCTCGGCGGGATCGACGCGCAGGATCCGCGTGTAGAGCACCGCCAGGATGTCCGCCATCGAGAGGCAGCCGCCGATATGGGAGGCCTTCGCGGCATGCACCATGCGCAACGCGTGCGCACGAATCCGTCGCGCGAATTCTTTCGGCTCAGGAAGATTTGGTCGCGTCATGCCACTCTACCGTCTCGCGTAGTCCCTGATCCAACGGCACTTCGGGCTTCCAGCCCAAGGCAAGCATGCGCGAAACGTCCGCAGCCAGGACCATAACCTGATCGGGCCGATACGCCAACTCGCCGAAGCCGAGAGCGGCGCCGGGGTCGACGAGATCGCGCAGCCGCGTCACCGTCTCGCGCAGCGGCGGGGCGTCCGCGCTGCCGACGTTGAAGATGCCGCGCGCCGCGTCATGCGTGATTGCCAGCCGGAAGGCGCTCGCGGCGTCGCGCGCGTGCAGAAATCCCCAGCGCTGCTCGCAGGCCGTCAACGCCATACGATGTCCCGAGCGCAAGTTCCGAATCATGCTCGGAATCAGCCAGTGATCGGCATCCTTCGGGCCGTAGGTCGAGAAAATCCTGAGCCAGGCGGCACGCAGGCCGCGCTCCTCGCACAGGCGCATCGCCATCGATCCGGCCGCGAGCTTGGCCATGCCGTACAATGTCGTCGGCCGTGGCGCGTCGTCCTCCCGGATCGGACGATCATAGGGTCCGTACTCCGCCTGCGATCCGGCTCCGACGAAGATCCTGGCGCCGGCCTCGGCCGCGAGCTCGGCGAGGCCCACCGTGTCAGCCACGTTGACGGCCTGAATCGGGCTGTTGCGATCGCTGCCCGCGACGCCGCGCCAGGCCATGTGCACGACGGCGTCCGGCGCGAACGCCCCCAGCGCTTTGCGCAGCCCCTCCGGATGCTCCAGACTGCCCGGGATCACGTGCAGCCGGTCATGAAGCGGCCCGAGGCGCCAATAGGAACTTGCCGGCCGCAACAGGACGGCCACCTCGTGCCCCCGCGCCATGAGGTCCGCAACGAGATAGGAGCCCAGAAAACCGCTCGCGCCGGTGGCAAAAACACGCATAAGCCCCGGGTAGATCAGCTACCCCGGCCCCGTCAATGTCCCGCTTTCGGCAAGCCCCCTGCCCGGGCCACGTTCCCGGCACGGCCGAAAGGGCGATCCGAACTTGATTATCCGGCCCATGCGGCTAAACGGAGGGCCAGATCGAGGTTCGACGACGCAGGGGTAGACGCATGAATGATTTCAGGCTGGCCATGGTTTCCGCAGGCTTCGAGCACGGCGGAAACGTCACCCATCGTCACTTCGACGGCCATCCCGACCTGCTCGTCTATCCCTTCGAATCCCAGCTCGGCAACCGCAACTTCAACGACTTCCTGGCCTCGGTCGAGCGCGTCCAGTACCGCTATCCCGAATTCCCGGAGGGGCTGACGGCCACCGAGCTCTATGAGCAGATGATCGACGAGGAGCTGAAGACCTTCCTGCGCAAGCGCAACGGCTCCAAGTTCCGCGATGCGGACTGCGTGATGGACGAGAAGAAGCGGGTCGCCGAGTTCGCCCGCATCGTTGGCGAGCCGCCGATCTTCCGCCGCCAGGTGATCGAAGCCTTCTTCCGCGCCACTTTCGCGGCCTGGGAGAACTATTACGTCAAGCCGCGGCCGGGCATGGTCCATGTCGGCTACTCGCCCGCCATCGGGATCGATGCCGATCGCATGGTGCGCGACTTTCCCAACGTCCGCATCCTGCACATCGTGCGCAATCCGTTCTCGGCCTACCGCGACACTAAGCGCCGCCCGTTCCCGCAACCGCTGACCAAATACCTGATCACCTGGAACATCTATCACTCGACGGTCGAGATGTTTGCCAGGATGTACCCGGAGAACGTGCGGATCTTCCGTTACGAGGACCTCGTCGACGACAAGCGCAAGTTCATGACCGAGGCGGCCGGATTCATCGGCGTGCCCTTCGCCGATTCCATGCTCTATCCGAGCTGGAACGGCGTCGAGATCAAGGACTCCATTGCGCCTTGGGGAACCGTGCTCAAGAGCACCAAGGACTACAACCAGGCGGTGATCCAGGAACTCTCGGACGAGGAGCGCAAACAGATCGCACAGGGCACCGCGGCACTCGCCCGTCATTTCGGCTACGACCGGATCGACTATCTGAGCCCGCTCTATCGTGTTGAGTAAGATCGCGTTCTTCGAAACCGACGACCGCCCCGACATCGGCGCCGACCGCGCGCGCCTCCTGCCCGCGCTGCTACAGCATTTGCAATCCCTCGGCCGCAAGGTCGCCGTTGCGCCGGCGCCCGGCGGCACGCTCGGTGCCTGCTTTGACGCGGATATCGCCGGCGAAAAGCGGTTTCTGAAGACGCATCTGCCGGGCGCGCGCGCGCGTGCCAGCCTCGCCAAGGAAGCCGACATCCTCGAGCAGCTCTACGGCAACACGATCGTGCTCGACCGATTCGAGATCCCCCTCGCGGATGGAGCGGCGCGACTCTGCCTCATGATGCCCGCGCTCGTGCCGCAGGCCGCCCCGATGCCGCCCGCTGATGCCGCCGCAATGGCCTGCGCGTGCAGTGAGCGGCTCAAGGACTGGCAGCCGGGCAGACTCGCCTCGTTCGATCACTATCTGACGTCCGCTGCAGAGGCACTGAAGACGCTTTCGAGCCGCGGCCTGCTGGAGCGGACCGGCGCGACCGAGGTGCGCAGGCTGATCGGGCTGCTCGTGGATCGTCGCGCGGATTTGCCCGAGGCGCTCTGTCACGGCGATTTCGGGCCGAAGAACATCATGCTCCAGGGCGGCGCGCGGCGCGTCATCGACTGGGAAGATGCATTCCGCGGCATCGCCGGCTACGACTACCTGTACTGGCTGACCTTCATGGAGAACCGGCCGTTCCTGCAAGAGGCCGCCTTCGGCCGAACCGGCCTTTCGCCCGACGTCGAGCGCGCCATCCTCGTGCTCGTCGTCCTGCTCAAATCCTATCTGGCGGTCTTGTCGGGCGAGTATCTGAAGCATGCGGTGTCGGCAGAGGACCGCATTGCCGAGATCCTCGATCTGCCGGGCTGATCAGGCCTGCGCGGCGCCAGCGACCTGGTCGAGCTGATCGAGCGAGAAGCTGCGCAGGTCCCGGCCCTGGCGCAGCGCCTTGTACCATTCGACGGTCAGGCGAAGGCCCTGCGCCAGATCGAGCCGGGGCGTCCAGCCGAGCTCGCTCCGCGCCTTCGTGCAGTCGAGCCTGAGATAGGCGGCTTCGTGCGGATGCGGGCCGGAATCGGCCGTCCACCGCGCGCCGTCGCCCCACAGCGCGATCAGACGATCGACCACGGTCCCGACCGGCACCTCGCTTGCGGTATCCGGTCCGAAATTCCAGCCCCCGACGAAACGCTCATCGCCCGCCAATCGCTCGACCAGCGAGAGATAGCCGAGCACCGGGTCGAGCGCGTGCTGCCAGGGCCGCACCGAATTGGGATTACGGATGCGGAGCGCCTCGCCGGCCAGGAACGCCTGCATCGCATCGGGCACCAGACGGTCGCGCGCCCAGTCGCCGCCGCCGAAGACGTTGCCGGCCCGCGCGGTGGCGACGCGCGCCGCCCCCTTCGCGTTGAAGAAACTGTGGCGGTAGGAATGCGTCACGAGCTCGGCGCAGGCCTTGCTGTTGCTGTAGGGATCGTCACCGCCGAGCCGGTCGCCCTCGCCGAATGCGGCGCCCATGCCATTGTTCTCGTAGCATTTGTCGCTGGTGACATTCAGGATCACCTGCACCGAACGCAGAGGCCGTGCCGCCTCCAGCACATGCACCGTGCCCATCACGTTGGTCGCAATGGTCTCGACCGGCTCCTCATAGGAGGGGCGCACCAGCGCTTGCGCCGCCATGTGGATGACGATGTCGGGCTCGGCCTCAGCCATTGCGGCGCGCAAGGTTGGGAGATCGCGGATATCGGCAACGCGGTGCTTGATGTCGTCGGCGATTCGCGCCGCGACGAACAGCGCGGATTGGTGTGTCGGCGCCAGCGCATAGCCGTAGACCTCGGCCCCGAGGCGGCGCAGCAGCAGCGACGCCCACGCGCCCTTGAAGCCGGTATGACCGGTGAGAAAGACCTTCTTGCCGCGCCAGAATGCCGGATCCGTCACCAAACCCTCCATTTGGCACGGTTGCCGGCCCACTCACCCTCGAGGAAGTTACGATCGCGCAGCGAGTCCATCGGGTGCCAGAAGCCGTGATGCACGTAGGCGCGCAGATCGTCGCCGCGCACGAGCTGCTCCATCGGCTCGCGCTCCCAAATCGTGTTGTCTCCTGCGATCAGCTCGCCAACGGACGGCGACAACAGAAAGAAACCGCCATTGATCCAGCCGCCGTCGTCAATGGGCTTTTCCTCGAAATTGACGACCCGATCGCCCTCGATCGCAATCGCGCCGAACCGCTTGGCCGGCCGCACCACCGAAACGGTGGCGCGCCGCCCGTGCGCCTTGTGGAACGCGATCTCGGCGGCCAGGTCGATGTCGGCAACACCATCGCCATAGGTCAACGCGAAGAAGGGCTCGTCCGCGACATAAGGCAACACCCGCTTCAGCCGGCCGCCGGTCTGGGTGTCCTCGCCGGTATCGACGAGCGTGACCCGCCACGGCTCGGCGGTTTCGCGATGCACTTCCATCCGGTTCTCGGCGATGTGGAAGGTCACGTCGGACATGTGCAGGAAGTAATTCGCGAAATACTCCTTGATCATGAAGCCCTTGTAGCCAAGGCAGATCACGAAATCATGGAAGCCATAATGGCTGTAGATCTTCATGATGTGCCACAGGATGGGCCGCCCGCCGATCTCCACCATCGGCTTCGGCCGCGTGCTGGTCTCCTCCGCGATTCGGGTGCCCAGGCCTCCCGCAAGAATTACGACTTTCATTCACCTGCTCCGAACGGGAGGCACGCTCCCCGCGTAGTCCAGACCGGCTTCTATACGAAGTGGCCGGACCTGGAAAATCACCGGCCCCTAAAGCCCCTCTGAGGTCAAGGGGTACTATGTTACCTTGCGCAAGGCTATTGGCGTTTCCGCCGGTAGCCGATACCACTCTGCCGGCCGCACCGGGAGGACCGTCCCGAGATCCAGCTGGAACCCGATCATGCCGTTTGAAAACTACAAGAACAGCCGCATCCTCGTAACCGGGGGCGCCGGGTTCATCGGATCGCATCTGTGCGAGCGACTGCTCGATACGGGAGCCGAGGTGGTGTCCGTCGACAACTACTTCACTGGCAGCCGGCGCAACATCGCCCATCTGATCGCAAATCCGCTGTTCGAGGCGGTCCGGCACGACGTCACCTTCCCGCTTTACATCGAGGTCGACGCGATTTTCAACCTGGCCTGCCCGGCCTCACCGATCCACTACCAGCGCGATCCCGTGCAGACCACCAAGACCTCGGTGCACGGCGCCATCAACATGCTAGGGCTCGCCAAGCGACTCAAGGCGCGCATCTTCCAGGCCTCGACCAGCGAGGTCTATGGCGATCCGCTGATCCATCCGCAGACCGAAGATTACTGGGGCAATGTCAACCCGATCGGCGTCCGCTCCTGCTACGACGAGGGCAAGCGTTGCGCCGAGACGCTGTTCTTCGACTATTGGCGTCAGCACAGCCTGCCGATCAAGGTCGCGCGCATCTTCAATACCTACGGTCCGCGCATGCAGCCGAATGACGGTCGCGTGGTGTCGTCCTTCATCGTCCAGGCGCTGCAGGGCGAGCCGATCACCGTGTTCGGCGACGGCGGGCAGACCCGCTCGTTCTGCTATGTCGACGACCTCGTCGAGGCCATCATGCGGTTGATGGTGACGGCGGAGGACATCACCGGCCCGATCAACCTCGGCAACAATTCCGAGTTCACGATCCGTGAACTCGCCGAGAAGGTCATCAAGCTCACGGGCTCGCGTTCCAAGCTGGTGTTCAAGCCGCTGCCGCAGGACGACCCGCGCCAGCGCCAGCCCGACCTTGCCAAGGCGAAGACGGTACTGAACTGGGAGCCGAAGGTCGCGCTCGAGGACGGGCTGAAGGAGACGATCGCTTACTTCAAGCACTCGCTCGACATCGCCTGACCTGCTCGCAACGTCCATCGTCCGCAGCGAGCTTCCGCAATGAGCGCACCGGCCGGGATCATCAGCGATTTGCGCGCCCGGCTGGACTCGAAAGCCGCGCTGACGAGATTGGTGCTGCTGCACAGCGCTGTCACCTGCCTGTCCCTGATCGAGGTCGCGACCTTTCAGCTCTCCATCGACTTCGACCCGAAGCGCCTCTGGATCGCCGTTCTCGTGGCAGCCGGCTTTTCCGTCGTCTCGCTGTTGTTTGCCTCAGCCCGCTTCTGCTTCGGCTATTTCGTCGGGTTCTATTTCTACACGATGATCCTGGGCTTCCTGTGGATCGACGTCTTCTCTGACTACAATTACCCACGATCGCTTGCCGGAGTTTCCGCGGCATTGGCGCTGCTGCTCTGCCTGATGCCCATGCTGTTCATCCGGGCACCGCTGCGACAGTTCGTGCCCATGTCCAATGCCCGCTTCGAGCATTTGCTGACGCTTATCCTCCTGGTCTCCATCGTCACCATCGCCGTCGCTTCGACCTACAATTTCCGCCTGGTCTCGATCGCGAACATCTATGACTACCGTGACACGCTCGAATTCCCTGGATTGCTGCGATATCTCATAGGATGGATTTCCAGCGCGCTGCTGCCGTTTGCCTTCGCCAGCTACTGGCTGCTCGGCCATCGGTGGCGCGCAGGACTGGCGCTGGTCCTGCTCCTGCTATTCTATCCCATCACGCTGACGAAGTTCGCGTTCTTCACGCCAGCCTGGTTGATCGCACTGGTCGTGCTGTCGCGGCTCCTGGAGGCGAGAGCATCGGTCATCGCCTCGATCTTCGTCCCGATGCTGATCGGGCTGCTCGTGATCTGGGTGACGGAGGCGAGCCTGAGGAGCATTCCCGGCAGGTATTTCGATATCGTCAACATCCGGATGATGGCGACGGCATCGGGCGCGCTCGAGCTCTACAACGATTTCTTCGCCAACCACCCGCTGACCTGGTTCTGCCAGATCTCCGTTCTCAAGCCGCTGATGCATTGTCCTTACGATGAGCCGCTCGCGGTGGTGATGCAGAACACCTACGACTTCGGCAATGTGAACGCCTCGCTGTTTGCGACGGAAGGCATTGCGTCCGTCGGCCCGTGGCTGGCGCCGCTGACCGCACTCGCAGCAGGCCTCGTGCTGGCGCTGGGCAACCGCGCCTCGGCGGGCCTGCCGCCCCGCTTCGTGCTGATGTCGTCGGGTGTGCTGCCGCACATCCTGCTCAACGTGCCGCTCTCCGTCGCCATGCTCACCCACGGCACCGCCATCCTGTTCCTGCTCTGGTACGTGATGCCCCGCACCCTGTTCGAAGAAAAGCCGTGACGCCGTGCGCATCCTGATCCTCAATGCCGACTATCCGCGCTTCCTCGCCTGGCTCTACCGGCGCACGCCAGGCCTGGAGAACGCGCCTTATGCGGCGCAGATGGCGGCGCGGAACGCCAGCCTGTTCGGCGTCGCCGATTTCTATTCGCGCAATTTCGCCGGCCTTGGGCACGCCGCCGCCGACATCCACGTCAATAATCCCTGGATGCGCGCGGCCTGGGCGCACGAGCACGGCCTTGCCGTCACCGAGCCGCCGCCGCCGGGCACGCCGGCCGCGCGCGATGCCGTTCCCGGCTGGCTGCAACGCGCGGTCGCCCCCTTCAAGCCGGTGCTGCGGCCGCTCGCGCGCAAGGTCGGCCTCAGCCCGCGCCTTGATGCCGAAGCGGAAAGCATCCTGCTGGCGCAGATCGAGGACTTCAAACCCGATCTCGTCCTCAACCAGGATCTGTTTCACGTCGACACGCGCCTGGCGCGCCGGATCAAAGGGATCGGCCGCCCGGTTCTGATCGGCCAGATCGGCATCTCGCCCTCACGCGGCGAGGACTGGTCGGTCTACGATCTCATGATCTCGCAGATGGCCGCGGTGGTGGACTTCTTCCGTGCCCACGGAGCGCGCGCCGAAGTGATTCATCTGGCCTTCGAGCCCGGTATCCTCGACGTCCTGCCGCCGCCGCCCTCGCAGGAATTCGACGTCACCTTCGTCGGGGCCGTGTCGGCCGATCACCAGCTTCGCGTCGCGCAGCTCGAAGCGGTGGCGCGCTGCTACGATCTCAAACTGTTCGGCAGCGGCCTGCACTCCCTTCCCGCATCCTCGCCGCTGCACCGCTGCTACCAGGGCGAGGTGTGGGGCGCTGAGATGTACCAGGCACTGCGCGCCTCGCGCGTCACCCTCAATTCGCACATCGACATGGCCGGCCGCGAGGCCGGCAATGCCCGCCTGTTCGAAGCGACCGGCGTCGGCGCGTTCCTGCTCACCGACTTCAAGGACAATCTGCACACGTTGTTCGCTCCCGAGCGCGAGGTCGTCGCGTGGCGCAGCGTCGAGGACTGTCTCGCGTTGATCGATCGGTACCTCGCCGACGACACGGCGCGCCAGTCCATAGCCAAGGCGGGGCAGGCCAGGACGTTTGCCGCCCACACGTTCCGCCGGCGTGTCGAAGAGATCCTCGGGTACGTCGGCTGAATTCCGCACCGGCAGGCGGAGCAATCGTCATGATCCGTCCGCCCTTGACGGTCCCGACCAAAATGGCCAAAGTGCATAGCGGGACCGCTATCTCTCTCTAATCACAGCGATTTTTTCGAGGCTCACGATGGAACACGTCGAACAAGTTCGATTCGGCGACCAGCTCTACGCGATCATCGTGCGGGCCTCGTTCCGCGAGCCGGGCATCCACTTCTTCTCGACGCCGGAGCTGTCCCAGCAGCTCGCCTTCATGAGCCATCCGCAAGGCAAGACCATCGAGCCTCACCGCCACAACAAGGTGACGCGGGAGGTGCACTACACCCAGGAGGTCCTGCTGATCCAGAAGGGCAAGCTCCAGGTCGATTTCTACACCGTCGAAGAAAAATATCTCGAAAGCCGCGTGCTCGGTGCCGGCGACATCATCCTGCTCTGCAGCGGCGCCCATGGCTTCCACGTGCTCGAGCCGCTCGAGATGTTCGAGATCAAGCAAGGTCCCTATTCCGGCGAGAACGACAAGACCCGGTTTGCCGAAGCCTCCCCGTCCGAAATCCGGATCAAAGGCCCAAACCCGTGACCGCACCGTTCATTCCCGTCAACACGCCGCTGCTCGACGGCAACGAAGCCGATTATCTCGCCGAATGCATCCGGACCGGATGGATCTCCTCTGAGGGACCGTTCATCAAGCGCTTCGAGCAGGCGATGGCCGAGGCCGCCGGGCGACGACACGGCATCGCCGTCACCAACGGCTCGGTCGCACTCGACATCGCCGTCCATGCCCTTGGGCTCGATGAAGGGTCCGAAGTCATCATCCCGACCTTCACGATCATCAGCTGCGCCGCCGCCCTGGTGCGCGCCGGCCTCGTCCCGGTCGGGGTCGACTGCGATGCCGCGACCTGGAACATGACGGCCGAGGGTGTGGAAGCCGCGATCACGTCGCGCACGCGCGCGATCATGCTGGTCCACATCTACGGTCTACCGGTCGATCTCGATCCGATCCTGACGCTGGCCCGCAAGCACGATCTGAAGGTGATCGAGGACGCCGCCGAGATGCACGGCCAGACCTATCGCGGTGCGCCCTGCGGCAGCTTCGGCGAAGTCTCAACCTTCAGCTTCTATCCGAACAAGCACGTCACGACCGGTGAAGGCGGCATGATCCTCACCGACGACGACGCGCTCGCCGATCGGCTGCAAGGCTACCGCAATCTCTGCTTCCAGCCGCAGCAACGCTTCGTCCACGAGGAGCTCGGCTGGAACGCGCGCATGACCAATCTCCAGGCTGCGCTTGGTGTCGCCCAGGTCGAGCGCCTGCCGCGCACGGTCGAGATCAAGCGCCGGATCGGCCGGCTCTATGACGAACATCTCGCAGGCCTCAACCGCATCCGCCGCCCCGTCGCCCGCACTGGCTATGCCGACAACATCTACTGGGTCTACGGCGTCGTGTTGAACGACGACGTGCCGTTCGACGCCAAGGAGGCGATGCGGCGCCTCGGCGAAAAGGGCATCGGAACGCGGCCGTTCTTCTGGTGCATGCATGAGCAGCCGGTGCTGCGCCGGATGGGCCTGATGCGCGACGAAAGTCATCCGAACGCAGAATACATCGCCCGGCGCGGTTTTTACCTGCCGAGCGGGCTTGCCCTGACCGACGACGAGATCGCGCGCTCGGCCGCGGCGCTGAAGGAGATCCTGGCGTGACGGTGTTCGCCGACTACGCGCCCTGGTATGATCTTCTCTATCAGGACAAGGATTACGCGGCCGAGACGGCATTTGTCGAAGCGCGCCTGCGCGACCATGGCGTTTCCTCGGGCAAGCTGCTCGATCTCGGCTGCGGCACCGGCCTGCATGCGCTCGCCTTCGCGCGCCAGGGGTGGAACGTTGCCGGCATCGATCTCAGCGACGAGATGATCGCGCGCGCCAAGACGCGCGCCGGGCAGGCCGGACAGTCGATTCCGTTCCGGCAGGGTAATGCTTGCGAGACGGGTCCCGAACGCGATTTCGATGCTGTGGTGTCGCTGTTCCACGTCGCAAGCTATCAAACCAGCCGCGATGCGCTGAAGGCCATGT
Organism: Bradyrhizobium sp. AC87j1; assembly: GCF_002936975.1. Taxonomy (NCBI): domain Bacteria; kingdom Pseudomonadati; phylum Pseudomonadota; class Alphaproteobacteria; order Hyphomicrobiales; family Nitrobacteraceae; genus Bradyrhizobium; species Bradyrhizobium sp. AC87j1. The sequence continues at coordinate 223,283 of NZ_PTFE01000003.1, read as the reverse complement.
TCCGTACGGCCCATGCGGCGCTGAAGCCGGGCGGCGTCTTCTTCTTCGACTATTGGTACGGCGGCGCCGTGCTGGCGCAGGGCGTCGAGACGCGCGTCAAGGTGATCGAGCAGAAGCCGCTGCGCCTCACCCGCATTGCGCAATCCGATCATGACGAACAGGCCGCGACCGTCACCGTGAACTACACCCTGTTCTGCGAGGACCTGGATCGCGCCACGATCCAGCGTGTCGATGAAGCGCATCACATGCGCTACTGGTTTCCGTTCGAGATCAACGCGTCGCTTGTGGCGAGCGGCTTCCAGGGCGCCGCTCACGCCGCATGGTTGACGCAGGACGCGCCGAACTCGAAGAGCTGGGCGGCCTATGCGGTCGCCAGAAAGAGTGTTGCACCGTGAGACCGCTGCGGCTCGCCGTGATGCTGGAACAGGCGCTCGAGGTCGGCGGCGGCTTCCAGCAGCCGCTCAATGACCTGCTCTGGCTGCGTGACTGGGCGGCCAAGTCGGGCAACGAGATCGTGGTGTACTCGCCCTATCCGAAGACCCTGGACATCCTGAAGGAGTTCGGCGTCGCGGCGCGCCTGCTCAAGTTCGGCCCGCTCGACCATGTCTTCCTGTTCCTGAAATATTGCGGGCCGTTCGATCTCGTCCAGATCGCGCTGAAGCTGAAATCGCCGTTCGAGCGTGCGCTGATCCGCGACGGCATCGACGTCGTGCACTTTACCTCGACCTCGAAGCGGCACCTGCTGCTCTACGAGCTGCCGTTCATCATCACGATCTTCGACGGCTGCCATCGCGACGCGCCGGAGTTTCCGGAAGTGAGGACGTTCGGCGAATTCGAGCGCCGCGAGATCCTGTTCGGCCTCGCCAGCACCAAGGCCGCGGTGGTGATCGTCAACGCGCCGGAGCTGGTCGACAATCTCTGCCACCGCTATGCCATGGAAAAAGACCGCGCGGTCTGCATCCCGTTCTCGCCCTCCACCTATGTCAGCCAATCCACGTCCGACGCCGCCGACGATGAAGCGGTGCTGTCGCGATACCGGCTCGAGCCCGGCTATCTGTTCTATCCGGCGCAATTCTGGCCGCACAAGAACCACATGACGCTGCTCGCTGCGCTCGCAAGCTTGCGCGAACGGGGCATCACCGAACGGCTGGTGCTGTGCGGATCGGATCGCGGCGGCCGCGACAAGATCGATGCGGCGATCCGCGCCTACGGCCTGTCGGACCAGATTTCCATCATCGGCTTTGTCGAGTCCGCCGAGCTCGGCGCGCTGTATCGCGGCGCCGCGGCGCTGGTGATGCCGAGCTATTTCGGCCCGACCAATCTTCCACCGCTGGAAGCCTGGGCGGTCGGCACGCCCGTGATCTATCCCGAGGCCTTCAAGGCCCAGGCCGGCGACGCCGCGATCCTGTTCGATTATGACGACCCGCGCTCGCTCGCGGACGCGATCGTCAGCCTGCGCGCCGACGGCACGCGCGAGCGGCTGCGCGCGGCCGGCCAACTCCGCCTTGCACAGTTTGCCGAGGAGACCAATGCCGGCCACCAGCAATTCGCCCGCCATCTGGAACGGCTGAAGCACCGGCTGGCATTGACCGCGCGTTGAATAGCAACAGCTAGGCAGGAATCAGCGCCCGCAACCGCTCGCGCAGAGTTGTGCTCAACAGCGGGCTTGCGAGCATGCCGACCGCGGCCAGCCAGATCGCGCATTCCACGATGAAGTGCATGAGCCCGCTCCCCGGCACCAGCGCGATGATCGCCTGCCCGATCAGCCAGCCTGCTCCCACGATAGCAACGGCCATGAGCATCAGGAAGGCGACGTGCCTTCCCGGATGATGCAGGGTCTGGCGCATGACGATCAGCGCGAGCAGTCCGAACTGGATGAGGATGTCGCTTGCGACCACGGCGAGCGCGGCACCAAGCGGCCCCAGATGCGGGATCAGGACGAAGGACAGCGCCAGGAAGACTACGAGCTGGAGGCCCTTGGTCCGGATCAAGAGATCGCCGCGATTGCTGTGATTGGCAAACACCAGAGCCAGCAGCGATGGCGCGACGGCCGCCGAGCCGAGCAGCAGCGTCACCGTGAGCGGCGCGTCATAGGGGATGCTGCCATGGGTCCACAACGCGAAGAAGTCCGGCCAGAACGGCAGCAGGCCCGCGACGATCAGGCAGGCAAGAGCCGTCACGAACACCGAGCCATGGGCGTAGAGCCGGCGCAGCCGATCCTTGTCGCCGACGGCGTGATCGTGGCCGAGCTCGGCGGCGAGCGGTAGCGTCACCTGGAGGCAGAGACCGCGCACCAGGCTCGCGATCACGCGCGTCAGGCCCCATTGCGCCACCGCGACGCGGTTCGTGACCAGCGCGGAGACGAGCAGCACCGGGACGTTGACGAGCGCAAGCTCGGTGATGTTGGCGACCGCGAAGGGCACCGCGCGGCCGAATTGCCCGAGGCTCCAGCGCAGCGATGGCGACACCAACGGCGGCTTGCCGGTGCGGCGCAGGAACGGAAACAGTCGCGGCGCGTCGAACGCAGCGAGCAGGATCGCGAACAGGAGCTGCATCGACACGAAGGCAATCGCGACCGCAAGCAGGCTGCCGAACAATGCGAGCGCCGCGAGCTGGGCGATCTGCCCAAGCAGCAGCGCGGCGTTTTGCAGCCAGACCGTCCGGCCATAATGGCCGCGCACCCGATAGAGGCCGGAGACGAGGTTGGCGGGGACGGTCAGAAGCATGCCCAGCGTCATCACCAGCATCGCAGCATCGAATGTCGGCGCGGCCTGAAAGCCGAGCACGGCCGATGGCGGCGCGAGGACCACCGCCACGCATAGCAGGACACCCAGCACCGCGACGATGGCAAGATAGATCCGCAGCAGGGCCGAATAGAAACTCGCCGTGCGCCCGTCGCAATCGGCGCAAGCCTTGAAGGCGAGAAAGCGGTTGATCGCGCGAAGCTGCAGTCCGGCATCCGCCACGACGACGAGGCTTCCCGCCGCATAGATCGCGAGCCAGGCCGCGAGCATGTCGCCGGTCCAGACATGCAGGAAGGCGGGGATGAGCAGGAGCTGCTGAGACAGGCCCAACACCATCTGGACCAGGTTGGCGGACCAGCCCTGCACGAGGCGGCGGCCGCGACTGATGCCGCCAGGTCTGCTCGAACCGTCGGCCGTGCCGGGCGCGTCAATTTGCTTGTCGGTCAAGCCGCGTCCTTCCCGTCAAGCAATCGGCCGCGCGCCCGCAAGCGCTCAGAGCCCATCCGACTCGCCGTTCTTCGGCGTCGAGCGCGGCACGAAGGGGGAGAACGACGGATCGGCCGGGCCCGGCATCGTCAGCTTGCCCCCGGCATCTGCGGGCGGGCTCGCGGCAGCGGCTGGGTCCGGCCGTTGGAGCACCAGCACCTCGCTGCGCTCGCCCTGCTTGAACGTCACCTCGCGCGGCTGCACCGAGGTCAGCGACCAGCCTGCGAGCGATTCGCCCTGCCGCAGACGCACGACCTTCTGATCGGTGCGGTTGACGAGAATTGCGATCGCATCGCCCTCGCCCACCACGGCCCCGACCAGCGACAACGGCGGCGGCGCTTCGACCGGCTTGGGCGGCGGCGCGGGACTTTCCTCGACGGGTGATGCGGCGACCGCGCGCGGCGGCGGCCGGCGCATGGCCGAGAAGATCGGGCGTTCCTGGGTCGCGGTCAGCGCCGAGAGCGGCACCGACCACAGCGGATTGCCGCGAGGAATGGGCTTGCCTGGCGCCTGCTGCACGGGCCGCGCGATCGGCTTCATCGTCCCGACATCAACACTTTCAGCAGGATTGCCCGCCGCGTCGTCCGACAAGACATCCACGCGCGAAGAGGTGGCCGCCATGGTCCCGGCCATGCCCAGAACCATGCACAGCGCGGCCAATCCTGTCGGCCTCAGCCACCCGGACATCGACATTCCCCTGCGACCACCGGCCGCGCCACGCGACGGCGAGGCATCCGCGTCAAACTAGTTCCGATCTGCGGCGTCATCAACCCACACCGTCCGGCCCAATCCAGCGAGCAGGCCCCAATCTGCCCCGCACCTGTTGCAATGCATGAATATGTTGCCCGATGGCCACGATGGCTGAAAATGCAAAGCGGAACAGGGAGGAAGCCGGCGCAAATGGATATCCGTTCATTGCAGGCCGTTGCGGCGCCATGAGATCATGGCATGGGCGCCGGGCCTCGGCACGCGCTCCGATTGCATGTTTGCGATGATTTCTTTGCTGATTTGAGACGATCGGATGGCTGGACCGACAATGGCAGGTGGGAGGATTGGATACGGGCTGCGATCCGTCACGCGCCACTCGCTGGCCATACTCCTCGCCACCACGGCGCTCGGCGTCGTCGCCGCGCATGCCGTGGACGGCACGTGGACCGGCGGCTCCTCCGACTGGACGGATCCGACCAACTGGTCCTCCAATCCGAGCGTGCCCGACGAGACCGCGACCTTCACCAACACCGGAAGCACGGCGGTCGACAACAACAACGGTGTCGTCAGTATCGGCACGATCCAGTTCGCGAACACCTCGCAGGCTTATACATTCACGATCGGCAACCCGTTCATCGTCAACGCAACGGGCATCATCAACGACGATACTGTCAATACCCAGACCTTCCAGGTCACCTCCGGCAACAATCTGGTGTTCCAGAACAGCAGCACCGCGAGCGGCGGCGCCGGGGCGGTGACCATCACGAACGACGTCGGTGGCAACGTCAACTTCATCCAGGACAGCACGGCGGGAACGGCAAGTCTCGCCAACAGCGGCTTCGTCACGTTCGAGGATTCGGCTTCTGCCGGCAGCGCCCAGATTACCAACAACGCCACCGGTCAGATCGATTTCTTCACCAATGCTTCGGCCGGCACCGCGACGATCAACAACGGCGCAGGGGGAGTGCTGAACTTCCACAACGCCACCACCGCCGCCACCTCGTCCATCATCAACGACGGAACGGTGAATTTCGACGGCTCCGCCACCGCGGGCAGCGCCACGATCACCACCAACAACGGCGGGACGACGAACTTCACCGGCACCTCTAACGGCGGCAGTGCCAAGTTCATCACCAATGCCGGCGGCACGGTCGACATCTCAGGCCTGACCAGCGGCGGAACGACGGCCGGCTCGATCGAAGGCGCTGGCAGTTATGTGCTCGGCGCCAACACCCTCACCACCGGCAGCCTGAATACCTCGACCCAGGTCGACGGCGTGATTTCCGGCGCCGGCGGCGGGTTGACCAAGGTTGGAACCGGCACGCTGACGCTGGCCGGCACCAACACTTATACTGGCGCGACGACGATCTTGGCCGGAACGCTGGCGATCTCGGGATTCGTCGCGAATTCCAGCGTCGTGACGGTGAATGGGACGTTGGATTTCTCCGGTTCGTTCCTGCCGTTCAACGCCATCACGACGCTCGCCGGCAATTCCGGCGGCGTGGTCAACATCGGCGCCAGTGGGCTCGTGATCACCCATGGTTCGACCGAATTCGCCGGCGTGATCCAGGGCACCGGCGGACTGGAGGTTTTCGGCGGAACGCAAACACTGTCCGGCGTGAACACCTACAACAGCGTCACGCAGATCGACGCGGGGGCCACGCTCGCGCTGAAAGGCGCAGGCTCAATCGAGAACTCGCTCTATGTCACCCTCGCGGGCGTAGGTGCCACGCTCGATATCTCCGAGACCAATTCGGGCGCTTCGGTTGGGGGGATCTTCTCTCCGAGCACCGCCGGCGTCGTTTCACTGGGATCGAAGACGCTGACGATCACGAACGGCACGTTCTTCGGCGGCGTGATCCAGGACGGCGGCATTGGCAGCGGCACCGGCGGCAACCTCGCGATCGCAAACGGCGCGACTCAGCAGCTGTTCGGCACCAACACCTATACCGGCACCACAAACATTGCGGCCGGCGGCGAGCTCGATCTCATCGATTTCGCCAGCTTCAACGGCAGCATCGCGACCTCCAGCAACGTCATCACCAACGGCATCTTCGACATCTCGGGCTTGCTCAATGGCGGCACCTCGATCAAATCGCTGGCGGGCTCGGGCAATGTCAATCTCGGCCATAACACGCTGACGATCACCAATGGCATCGGCAATTTCTCGGGCGTCATCGACGATGCCGGCTTCGGTGGCGGACTGACGATGGCCGGCGGCACCCAGACGCTGTCCGGCGTCAACACCTATACGGGCGCCACCGCCGTGAACGGCGGCACGCTGGTGGTGGACGGCTCGATCCTGAATAGTCCGGTCACCGTCAACGCCGCCGGCACCCTCGCCGGCAGCGGCACGATCGCCGGCGTCGCGGTCAATGGCGGCACGCTGGCCCCCGGCAGCGCGGCGAGCCCGTTCGGCCCGATGACGATCAGCGGATCGCTGACCTTTACCGCCGCCTCGACCTATCTGGTGCAGGTCTCCTCGACCAACGCCAGCCTCACCCAGGTCACGGGTGCGACCGACCTCGGCGGCGCGACCGTGCGCGCGAACTTCACCTCGGGGACGGTCAAGAAGCAGTACACGATCCTGACTGCGGCCGGCACCTTGGTCGGCAGCACCTTCAATCCGACAGTTTTGTCGAACATGCCGACGCTCAATGCGACCCTGAGCTACGACACCAACAACGTGTTCCTCAACGTCAACGTCAATTTCGCGCAAGGCGGCGGGCTCAACGTCAACCAGCAGAACGTCGCGAACACGCTGACCAATTTCTTCAACACCACCAGCGGCATTCCCGCGGCCTTCGCTGCGCTGTCGCCGGCGGGGCTGACGACCGCCTCGGGCGAGCTCGGCACCGGCATCATCCAATCCGCGATCAATGCCGACGGCCAATTCCTGAACCTGATGCTCGACCCGACCGTCGTCGGACGCTCGGGCGGCTTCGCCAAGGCGGGCAGCGTCGCCCAGTTTGCCGAGAGCGATAACGCAGCCTCTTATGCGACCATGCGGCCGGCCACCGCGCGCGAGCGCGAGGCTTATGCGATGGCGACCAAGGCGCCGCTGCTGTCCTCGCAGCCGAGCAGCCGCTGGAGCGTCTGGACGGCGGGCTATGGCGGCTCGGCCGAGGTCGGCGGCAATGCCACGGTCGGCTCACAGGATTTGACCGCGCGGGTCTGGGGCGGCGCGGCCGGCGCGGACTATCGGGTCTCGGTCGACACGCTGGTCGGCTTCGCGCTCGGCGGCGGCGGGCTGAACTACTCGCTCGCCAATGCGATGGGCTCGGGCTCGGCCGATTTATTCCAGGCCGGCGTCTATGGCCGGCACAATTTCGGACCGGCCTACATCTCGGCCGCACTCGCCTATGGCTGGCATGACGTCACCACCAACCGCACCGTGGCGCCGGGTGGATTCGACCAGCTCCAGGGCCGCTTCAAGGCCGACACGTTCTCGGCCCGCTTCGAGGGCGGCTATCGCTTCACGACGCCGCTGATCGGCATCACGCCCTACGCTGCGGCGCAGGTGACGAACTTCAACCTGCCGAACTATTCTGAAGTCAGCCTCAATGGTGGCGGGCTGTTCGCGCTAAACTACGCTTCGCAATCGCTGACCGACACCCGCTCCGAGCTCGGCCTGCGCACCGACAAATCGTATGCGATGCAGAACGGCGTGCTGACACTGCGTAGCCGCGCCGCCTGGGCGCACGACTACAATCCGGGCCGCGCCGTCACCGCGCTGTTCCAGACCCTGCCTGGCACCAGCTTCGTCGTGAACGGCGCCAGGGTCGATGCCGACTCTGCGCTCGTCAGTGCCAGCGCCGAGATGAAATGGCTGAGCGGCTTCTCGATCGCCGGCACCTTCGACGGCGAGTTCTCCGGCAACGTCACCAGCTATTCCGGCAAGGGCGTGTTCAAATACTCCTGGTGAGCTGATCCAGAGCGTTTTCGAGCGAAGTGGATACCGGTTCGTGTAAAGAAAACGCGTCTAAACAAAAGCCTAGCGCCCTACTTCCCCGCCTGCCACTGGCCCGAGACGCCCAGGATCACCCTGACGCGGCCGGTGCCGGCGTCGCTCAGCGCCGTGGTCTGCGGCACCTGAACGTCGAGCTGATCGACGAACAGGAACGGCATGCCGGCCTCAAGATCGTACAGCAGCCTCTGGAGCGCCGGCTGCTCGAGCTCGCAGCTCACGACGAGGCCGACGAAGCCGTCCTTCGCTTGCGCGCCGGAGACATCGACCTGCGAGGACTGAATCTGGCCACCGACATTGCCGACCGCAGCGGCAACACGCTGCAGCAGATTGGCGCCGGCGACCGTCACGGTCGGTCCCTCCAGGAACGGCGTGCCGGGATGCTCGGCCATTGCCGCCGCGGCGTTCTTGGTGCCGCCCTTGCGGCCGCGAAACTGGTCGAGCAGGTCGGAGGTCTGCGCCAGCGCCTGGCGGTGGGCGAGAATTTCGGCGATCGACAGCCCCGCCGTCAGCAACAGCGCGCCGGCAACCGCCACATAGAGCGTGACCGCGATCAGCGGCGAGCTCGCAAGCGCCCGCGCAACGGCATTGCCGCCGGCGACCTTTGCGCTGCTCATGGCACGTTCCTCGGCTCGATCTGCGCCTCGATGTGGAAGCGCTCACCGGGATCGGAGGAGTTGCGCGTGGTCGGGGCGTAAAAGGTCGCGCGGGTGAAATGCTGCGACTGCTCGATCAAGGGGATCAGCGAGGGCGCATCGCGGGTGATACCGCCGATCTGTACTTTGTTGCCCGCCAGATGCAGCTCGGTGACATAGGTGTGGTCCGGCAACACCCGGCTCAGCGTTTCCAGCACGATTACGCTGGCCGGCGTCTCGTATTTGCGGCGTTCGAGCAGCGCGAGGGGCGAGCGCTCGCCGCCGTCGCTGCCGCGGAGCGCGGCGCGGCGCTGGGTGATCTGCCGTTCGAGCTCCCTCTCCTGCGCGCTGAGGCTGTCGGCCAGATAGCTTGCGGCGACCGATCCGGCCACCGCTGCGACGGCAGTGAGAGCCAACACCGCCTGCAGCGCCCGGCTCAGCCGCGCCGGGTCGACCGCGCCGCGCGATCTCTGCTCGAACACCTTGATGCGTCCGCCCGCAGTCGCCTCCGTCGCGATCGCGACCGCCGACGGATGGAAGGACGCCACGGCCTCGACATAGCTCATCGCCAGCTTGCGCGGCGCCGCGGCGATCTCGGTCGTGATGCTGTCGCTGCCATGCGGCGCCGGGGCGCGGCAGCCGAACACGGCTTCGCTCGCGTTCCACGGCGTCAGCCGGTCAATCTGCGCCCGCACGATACCGTCGAGGAAATCGGCCGCGCGCGCCGGCAGCTCCAGCGGACGAAACAGGAAGCGCGACGGCCGCAGCACGATCTCGACGCGGCTGCCACGGACGATCTGCGCGAGATTGGCGCCTGCAAACTTGCCGTCCGCGAACGCGATCTCCTTCGGGGCGTTCTCCGCCTTCGCCGCCTCCAGCGCGAACGCGCCGGTCTCGCTTTCGACCAGCCGTACCACCCGCGGCGACACGGTCCGCTCCAGGGCGCGCACGAGCGTGCCGGCCACGGTGCCGGTCCAGGCATCGAGAATGGCGCGGAGGGAATCGAGCGAGCTCATCTCACAGAGGCTTTCCGGCGGAGCCGTCGACGGCGTTGTGCCACGACAATACACGATACGGCTCACCGCCGCTTTCGAGAAGCAGGATGACGATCTCGGCCGAGCTCCGCCGATGCGACGGCAGCTCGACCGCGACCGTCAGCCGGTACGCCTTCGAGCCCTCGACCGTCACATTGGTGCCGCCGGCAAGCCCGACCAGGGCACGGGAATCGACGTTGGGGTCGGCGCGGTCGCGCAGCACCTGTTGCAGCATCCCGGGCGTCATGCCCGGCAGCGCCGCCACCACCTGAGGCGCGGCGTCGAGCACGTTCACCGCCCGCATGTTGCTGAACACGGTGACGAAGGGCAGCACGCGCTCCACGACCGCGGCCGGAATGCCGCGCACCAGCCAGAGCTCCTCGCTATGCGGAAACGGCGCGTGGCGCGGCAGATAGGGCGCGCCGAGCGTGCGATAGTAGGAATCCTCCGGATTGTCCTGGCCGGGCTCCGTCGACGAGCGCCAGGCGAGGATCCGGTCGGCATAGATGGGCGCATCCGTCGCGGACACACCGAGCGCCGTCATCAGGCCCGACAGCAGCGGCTTCGGCGCCATGTTGAGATCGATGCGCGCAGCCTCCGAGCGGAACGTCACGCTCACCCGACCGGCTCCGACGCGGGCATTGAAGGTGCCGCTGGTCGGACGCGTTGCCTCGTTCTGCGCGGTCAGACGGTAGGCCGCAAGTTCGATCCCCGCGTTCACCAGCGCATCGGCCTGCACCCTGTCGGCATTGACGGCGACCGTGACCGCCGTGTTGGTGACGTAGGTCAGGTAGATCAGCGCCAGCGCCGCCAGCGCCGCCAGCATCCAGAGCACGGCGACGACGATGAAGCCGCGGCTGTCGGCAAGCCTCGTCTGGTCGTGCCTTCCGCCGCTCACAACTGTTGCTCCTGTTTCTCCGCCTGCTGCGGCCGGGTGCGCGCCGTGACGCAAGTCGCCGGATTCTTGGCCCGCGCGCATTCGGCCGGCACTGTGATGTGCGGGACCACCGCGCCCGAGACCGCGAGCACCTGCCCGGTCGCGCTGTCGCGCACGGTGATACGGATACGGTCCGGCAGCTGCGCCTGTCCGCGCCAAATCGGCTGCCACTGACCGTCCGGTCCGGCATAGGCGAAGCTCACGCGGAACGGCGCCCGGATCAGCACGACCTGATCGACGAAGCGGATCTGTCCGTCGGTCGGCATCGGTTGGAACGGCGCGCGCTCGCGCACCAGCGCCAGTCCCTGCGCGTCGGCCTTTTCGATCAGGCGGACGAATTCGAGGCCCGGACGCGTGCTCGGACCGATTGCCGTGCGCAGGAAGGTGACCGACAATTCGGCGCCGTCGAACAGCGGTACCCTGGCATCGCCGTTCACTGTGATCTGCTCGGCAACGGACAGATCGGCGACGATGCGGTCGAGCCCGGTTGCGAGACGCTCGGCCCGCTGCACGCGGGCAATGCCGCGATTCCAGTTCGGCAGCCATTGCGCCGTCACGGTCGCCAGCGCCGCCAGGATGACGGTCATCAGCAGGGTTGCGAGCAACACTTCGAGCAGGGTGAAGCCGGCTTCGTCGGCAAGTGTGCGGCGCAGGCGCTTCATTGCGAAGCCCTCGGCACCAGCTTCACCGTCGTGACCTGGATGGCGCTGCCGTCGGCGCGCTGGAGACGCAGATTGACGGCCAAAGGCACGAAGCGATCGCTGGCGGGAGTGCCGCCCGGCACGTTCATCGGCGCAACGTCGACCCGCCAGCGGCTGCCGGCGAGATCGCCGCTGCGCCGGCCGGGCTTCAGCAGGGAGCGCGCCGGCAGGTCGGCAAGCAGGGTCTCGGCGGTACCGGCGAGTGCCAGACGCTGGTCGATCGCGCGCGTGCCCTTCGCCGTCGTGGCGATGACCGAGCCGATCGTCCCGAGCACGACCGCGATGATCGCGAGCGCGACCAGCGCCTCGATCAGGGTGAAGCCGGCGCTATCAGAGCAGCTTCTGCGGGACAATCTCGACGCCTCCGGTCAGCCAGTTGACGCGCACCTCATATCCCATGCCGGGCCGCGCCAGCGCGATCACCCCGCCGCACGACATGCCCGATGGAAAGAAATCGATCGACCGCCCTGCGGCCCGGTCGGCACAGCGCGAGGCCAGCATCGCCTGCACCACTACGTCGCCTGGCAAGCGGATGGTCCGCCCGGTGACGCCGGAACGAATCGCGCGCGCCTCCGCATCCACCTGGGTCGCCACCCTGGTTTGCCGGCGCAGCGCGGCGTTGCGGTCGGCTTTCAGCAGCGCCGCGGTCTCGACCGCATAGCTCTCCAGCCTGGCCCGCGTCGTCGTACGCGGGACAGCCGGCAGGATGATGGCCGCGAGCAGGCCGATGATCGCGAGCACGCACAGGATCTCGATCAGCGCAAAGCCGCGCGTCTCGCCAATGCCCTCAGCGCGCGCCGCTGACAATGTCGGCCGCCGTTCCACTGCCGCCTTCCTGACCGTCCGCCCCCAGCGAGATGATCTCATAGGGCGCGCTCGCGCCCGGCGCGCGATAGACGTAGATGTGTCCCCAGGGATCGCTCGGCACCACGCCGCCGCGCAAATAGGGCCCATTCCAGCCGGCCTGATTGGAGTTGCGGGTCAGCGCGGAGAGGCCTTCGTTCGACGTGGGATAGCGGCCGAGATCGAGAAAGTAGAGATCGAGCGCGCTGGAGAAGCTCTCGATCTGGATCTTGGCCGCCTTCGCCTTGGACTCGCTAAGATAGTTCAGCACCCGCGGGCCGACCAACGCCATGATCATCCCGATGATGGTAATGACGACCAGCATCTCGACCAGGGTGAAGCCCGCCTCCCCGCGGCCCGCGCGCCGACGGCCCCGTTTTGACGATCGATGTTTCGTCACCTCAAATCCTCCAACTATCAATTTCAACCGACAATCTGGCTCACCGACATCAGCGCCGTCATCACCGAAGTGATCAGGCCGCCGACGACCAGCGAAATCGCGATGATCGCCGCCGGGCCCGCGATGCCGACGGCGCGGTCCAGCGTGCGCTGCAATTTGGCCTCGTAGAATTCAGCGACGCGGCCCGACAGCATCGGCAATTGCCCGGTCTCGTCGCCGAGCCGGAGCATGCGTACCGCCATTGCGGGCAGCGCCTCGGTCTCGGCCAGCGCGTCGGACAGCTTCGAGCCATGGCGAACGCGGTCGGCGGCATCGCTCCAGACCGCGGACGGGCCGGTCGTCGCCATCATGTCGACGAGGATGCGCAGCGTGATGGTGAGATTGACGCCGCTGCCGAGCAGCAAGCCGAGATTGCGGCAGAACAGCGCCGTCCGGTACGCGCTCATCACGTTGCGGATTGCCGGCAGCCGCGTGATCGCATTGGCGACGGCGCGGCGAACGCGCTCTTGCCGAAGCAGGAGCCACGCCACCCCGATAGTGGCCGCAAGACCAGCCAGCACCGCATCGGAATTGCCGCGCAGGAAGGTGGAGACGTTGAGGAAGACGCCGACTACGGGATCGATCTTGGCGCCGAAATCCTGCAACACGGATGCGAACTGCGGCAGCACGAAGGTGAGGAAGAACAACAGCACGCAGCCCGCCGCGCCCAGCACGAACAGGGGATAGCGGATTGCATCCGACAGCCGCCGTCGCAACGCCTCGCCGCGCGTGCGCTCGCCGGCCAGCACCTCCAGCACCTGGTCCAGCGATCCCGAGGCCTCGCCGACCCGCACCAGAGCGACATACATCGGCGGAAACAGCCCCTCGTGCCGCGCCAGCGCTTCGGCAAAGCTCTCGCCAGCGACGACGCGCGAACGGATGTCGGCAACGACCGGACGCAGCCGGCCGAAATCGGGATCGGCCGCGAGCAGCTCCAATCCGTCGTTGATACGGGCGCCGGCGCGCAACAGCAGCGCGAGATCGCGGGTGAAGATGGTGACATCTTCCGGCTTGGGCCTGTTGAAGAGGCTGAACACACGGCCCGCCGAACCGCCCTCTTCCGGCGTGACGTTGTCGACCAGCACGAGACCGAGCCGCTCGATCCGTTGCGCGACGTCGCCCGGCGCAGGCGCGGCAATGGCGCCGGAGACCAGTTCGCCGTTGGCGTTGAGCGCGCGGTAGCGATAGTTCGGCATACGTTACCGCACCGTCGTGACGCGGAAGACCTCGGGCACGGTGGTGAGCCCCGCCCGACATTTGGCCACCGCATCCTCCAGCATCGTCGTCATGCCGCCCCGCATCGCGGCGGTGTCGATCGAATGGGAGTCGGTCTGCGGGCCGATCAGCGCGCGCACCTCGTCGGACATTTCGAGGATCTCGAACACGCCGTTGCGGCCGCGATAACCGGTGCCGCCGCAGCGTTCGCAGCCGCCGGCCTCGTGCACGACCTCGCCGCACTTGAAGCCGATCACCGCAAAGCGCGGGTCCTCGGCGAGATCGGCGTCCGTCAGCGCATGCGGGACCTTGCAGCGGTCACACAGCACGCGCACCAGGCGCTGCGCCACCACCGCGCGCAGCGTCGACTTCAGCAGGAAGCCCTCGATACCGAGATCGATCAGGCGCGGCACGGCGGCCGCGGCGGTCTCGGTGTGCAGCGTCGTCAAAACGAGATGGCCGGTGAGTGCCGCGTGAATCGCGATATGCGCGGTCTCGGCGTCGCGGACCTCGCCGACCATGATCACGTCGGGGTCCTGGCGCACGAAGGCGCGCATGGCGGAGGCGAAGGTCAGCCCGATCGACGGCTTGACCTGGGACTGGTTGATGCCGGGAATCTCGTACTCGACCGGATCCTCGATGGTGAGGATCTTGCGCGTCGGTTCGTTCAGGATCGACAGCATGGTCGCGAGCGTCGTGGTCTTGCCGCTGCCGGTCGGTCCCGTGACCACGATCATGCCGTGCGGCATCGCGAGCAGCCGCGTCATCACGCTCTCGTCGCGCGCGGCGAGACCGAGCTTGCTCATCTCCAGGAGGCCGCGGTCGCGCGGCAAGAGGCGGATGACGGCGCTCTCGCCGTGCTGCGTCGGCATGGTCGCGACGCGAACGTCGATCTCGCTGCGCCCGACCCGCACGCGGGCCGCGCCGTCCTGCGGCAGGCGCCGCTCGGCGATATTGAGGCTGGCGAGAATCTTGATGCGCGAGATCAGCGCCTGCGGCGGAATGCCGTGCGGCGAGGGCAGCGCGCGCAACAGGCCGTCGACGCGCATGCGCACCGTAAGCCCGGCACGGAATGGCTCGACGTGGATATCGCTGGCACGCAAGTCCACCGCGCGTTCCAGGAGATCGTTGAGCGCGCGCACCACCGGCGCGCCGCTGGCGAGATCGCGCAGGCTCTCGATGTCGTCGTCGGATTGCTGCGCAACGCTCCTGCCGCTTCGATCGGCATTTGCATCGTCAGCATCGGCCCGTTGATCGAGGACCGTGGTGATATCCTCGTATGAAGCCACGACGACATCGACCGGTGCTCCGAACACGATTTCGGCGGCGCGAATGGCCGCCGTGTCGGAGGGGTCGGCGACAGCCAGCCGGAAAACATCGTTGGGCGCACTGAAAGGAAAGATGGTGGATTCACGCAGGAAGCGGCGCGAGAAGCCGTCGAGGCAAGGCGTGGCCGCGAGCAGTTGCGGAAGGCTCAGCCGCGGCAGACCAAAATGGTCGGAGACTTCATCTGCGAATTCGGCCGCGGAAAGATCGGTGGCCTCCCACAATTCACGCAAGGGACGCGTGAGCGCGGGAGGGGCCGATTTGTCGACATGGGCATGCGCCCGCGGCGGCAATGAGTATTTTTCCAGGAGGTGCTGTCGGAAGCTATCTGCGGAGCGGTCGCGCATCGCATTCACAGCATTGACCTTGTTACCTGAATGCAACAACCTCGACGGGACATGGAGCGCCCTTTGCCCTTGACTTATTTATTAGCAAAAACATAATCGTGGCGCAAATTATTGCGCGTCCGAACCAAGGGGGGATCGGATGCAATTTTCAGTCACTTCCAGCGTTGGCAGGCGTATTTTGTTTAAGGTGGTCCAACCGCTTTTGCGCCTTCGCTCAGCGTTGTCTGGAACGCTCCTGTTGTCGTCCGCCTTCGTGCTCGGCGCCTGCATCGTCACCGCCGACCAGTCGATCGAAGCCGATCCAAAGGACCCGCGCGCCCAGGACATCGCCGACAAGGTCCGCTCCCTCGATCTCCAGCCGCGTCAACCTGCGGATGCAGGCGCCAGCGGCATTGCGCAGGCAAGATCATCGAAGCCGGCGATCTATCTCAGCGATGGTGCAACGCCGCAAGGCGGCGCGCTGGCCGAGCGCGACGATGCCGGCGGCAGCGGTTACGACCTCAATTTCGAGAACGCGCCTGTTACCACCGTCGCAAAGGTCATTCTTGGTGATGTACTCAATGTCGGCTACACGATCGACCCGCGGGTACAGGGAACCGTGACCCTGGCCTCGGTGCGGCCGGTGCCCAAGGCGGATGCGCTCTACGTGCTGGAGAACGCGCTACGCATGTCCGGTGTCGCGCTGGTCCGTGACCGCACCGGCTATCGCCTGCTGCCGGCGCCGGAGGCCGGTCCCGGCGGCGTCGACCGCTCGTTGAACGCCGCAGCCGGCCAGGGCGTCACCGTGGTGCCGCTGCGCTACGTCTCGGCGCAGAATATATTCAAGCTGCTCGATGCCTTCGGCGTGAAGGCCCAGACCATGCGTCCCGACAGCGCCCGCAACACGCTGATCGTCAGCGGTAGCGGCACCGACCGGGCGACCGCGGTCGACACCATTCTCTCCTTCGACGCCGACTGGATGCGCGGGCAATCGGTCGGCATCTTCCCGGTGCGCAATTCCACGCCGGAGCCGCTCATCGCCGAGATCGAAAAGATCATGGATTCAGGCGAAGGCGGCCTGGGCCAGAACGTGGTGAAATTCCAGCCGATCGGCCGGCTCAACTCGATCCTGGTCGTCAGCCAGAAGCCCGAATACCTCAAGCGAGCGCAGACCTGGATCGCGCGGCTCGACCGCTCCGATATGGATGGCGTGAACCTGAAATCCTATCCGCTGCGCTACGGCAACTCCAAGGCCGTGGTGGCGCTGCTGAATGAGATCCTGTTCAGCCAGAGCGCGACCAGCAACTCCTCGCTCGACAATTCCGCGGGCCAGATCTCGCCCGGCTCGGGCATCGCGACGTCCTCGTCCGGAACCAATCCGATCGCCTCGCTCAGCGCACTTCCGACTGCCGCCGCGGGTGCCGCAACTCCGGTCACCGGCGCTCCCGGCTCGTCGCTGGCCGCGCGCCCCGCCCCTGCGGCGGCCGGCGTGCCCGGCCAGGACAACGGCTCCGGCTCGCTGCTCGGCACCGGCGCGAAACCCGTCAACAATGCCATCCTTCAGAACGTGCGGATCACGGCCGACGTCACCAACAACGCGGTGCTGGTCTATGCCAATGCGGAATCGCAGCGCGTCGTCGAGCAGACGATCCGGCAAATCGACCGGCCGCAGCGCCAGATCGCGATCGAGGCGACGATTGCCGAAGTCACGCTGAACGACGCATTGAATTACGGCGTCCAGTTCTTCATCGCCAGCAAGCACGGCTCGGTCTCCAATGTCATCGGCGGCGTCAGCAACAGCGCCTCGGTTGGCAGCAACATCGAGCAGCAGACCGGCGCGGTCAACGCCGCCGCCGGAGCGCTGCTCGGCCGCGCCCTGCCTGGCTTCAACTTTCTGATCGGCGCGGAAAACTCCCCGCGCGTGGTGCTCGATGCGCTCCACAACGTCACCACAGTCAAGGTGCTGTCCAACCCGTCGCTGGTCGTGCTGGACAATCAGCCGGCGACCTTGCAGGTCGGCGACCAGGTGCCGTTCTCGACCGGCACCGCGACCGTGCTGACCGCGAACAACACCGTCGTCAACACCATCGACTACAAGAACACCGGCATCATCCTGCGCGTGCTCCCGCGCGCCAACGCCAACGGCAACGTCGTGCTCGACATCGAGCAGGAGATCTCGAGCGTCGCGGCCGGCAGCACCGGCTCGCTGACGCCGACGATCTCGCAGCGCCGGGTCAAGAGCTCGATCGCGGTGACGAGCGGCCAGACCGTGCTGCTCGCCGGCCTGATCAGCGAGACCGAGAACAGGCAGCGCCAGGGCATTCCGATCCTCGATTCCATTCCCGGCGTGGGCGATGCCTTCTCGCACCAGGGCACTACGCGCGCCCGCACCGAGCTGATCCTGTTCATCCGCCCGACCGTCATCAAGGACGGCGTCGATGCGCACGTCATTGCGGAGGAAATGCGCAGCAAGATGAACAGCCGCCTGGTCGGGACCAGCAATCCCGTGGTCACCGTGAACCCGCCCAAGGCGGCGCGCTAGGGCGTGACGGATCAGGCGGCGAAGGTCGGGACGGGCCCTGCGCTCGCGCTCACCATCGCCCTACTGCTCGGCGTGTTCGCAAGCCTCGTCACTTCCCCGGGCGCCGAAGGCCTGTACGGCGCGTTCCTGGCCGCCCTGATGCTTGCGATCGCGGCGAACGATGCGCGTCACTACCGCATTCCGAACGAGCTGACGGGCGCCGCCTTCGCGCTCGCGCTGCTCCGTGCCGGCGCGTTCGTGCCCGATCTCGGTGCCGAGGCGCTGCTCTGGCCGCTGACACGCGCCGCAGCCACAGGCCTGCCGCTGCTGCTGATGATGGTGCTCTACCGCCGCTGGCGCGGCCGGGACGGGCTGGGGCTCGGCGACGTCAAGCTCGCCACGGTCTGTGGCGCCTGGCTCGACCTTGCGACCGTGGTCGCGGTGATCGAGCTCGCGGCGTTGCTGGCGATCGGCGCCTATGTCGTCGGTGCGGCCCTGCGACGGAAGCCGCTGCGCGCCACAGCCTTCCTGCCGTTCGGGCTGTTCCTGGCGCCGGCGATCTGGATCGGCTGGCTGGGCGAGACCTGGTACACGAACTGGCTCGGCGGCTGGCCCGGCTGACGGCGAGGATCGGGATCAAACCGACCCTGCTCACATCAAAACGCGAAAACAACCCCATACACAGTAGGCGGGGACAGCGTTTTCAAGGACTTACCTGACGGCGCGCGCTCTGCGGATTTTTACGTGGTGGTCAGTGCTCGCGGCTCGGCGCCCATTCCAGCGCCCGCAGGCGGGCCTGGGCGATCTCTCCGCGCGTCATCTTGGTGGTGACGGCATCGCGGATCCTGGCTCGCGCCTCGCGGGCAGGCGGAGGTGCCGCGGCCGTGGACAGATTGAGCCATTTGGAGGCTTCGACGATGTCCTGCGACACGCCCTGGCCGCGGTCGTAGAGCAGGCCCAGCGAATATTGAGCGCGGCTGTCGCCCTGCTCCGCCGCGCGCCGGTACCACATCGCGGCTTCCGTGTAGTTCTGCGGCACGCCGCGGCCGGTCTCGAACAGGAAACCGAGATAGGATTGTGCAGCCGCGTTGCCCCGCTCGGCGAGCGGAATGAAGATGCGGGATGCCGTGACATAGTCCTGACGATGGAAAGCGGAGACGCCCTGGCGGAACGATTGGGCATGGGCCGGGATTGCGAAGGCCAGCGTCAACAGGATGACGGCACAACCCCACCCCGCCCGTCGCCAAAAACCGCGCGCCTGCGGCGCCGCACGGCAAAATCTGGGATTCCGGCTGTCGAGGGTCTCCATCCCACCTGCTCTCCTTGCACACGCAGCCAGACTAGTCCGTAGGTATCCCGAAATCCATAGTGCGTACCGGCCACAAAAAAGGCTTCGGGCGCGGGGCGCCCGAAGCTCGTCGATTGAACCCGATGCCAAACTGCGATGAGACCGGAGCGTCATCGCGCCTTGGTTCGTTGCTTGAGCATGGCCGTTTCGAAAACAGCTACATGCTCATGCTCTAGTGATATCCGCCCGCGGTAGCCGGTGTCGTGTCCGGAGCGTTACCGTTGATCTGGTTATCCAGATAGGACAGCACGTTGCCGGTCGTGGCTGCGCCGAGATTGTTGACGATCACCGAGCGGCCGATCCGGGCTCCCGCAGTGCCGCTGAGGGCAAAGCCCGTGCTCAGATTCTCCGAGATGTTACTGTTGTTGACCTGGACGTTGGACGATCCCAGCACGTTCAGGCCGACGAAGTTGTTGTGAATAGCCGTGTTGTTGATCAGCACCCGGGTGCTGCCGCCATTGGTGTTGATGCTGATCCCCGCGCCAGCAGCCGCTGTGCCATTGTGCGAGATCACGCTGTCCCGGATCATGAGCATCGAGTTGAAATTCACCGGATTGGAGAAAATCCCGGTTCCCGACGCGCCGTTGAAGTCCCTGATGAAGCAGTGCTCGATGACCACCGAGGCCGCCTGGAGGATGTTGACGCCCTTGATCCCCGTGCCGGCACCCTCGATATCGAGGCCGCGCAGCACGACGTGATCGGTCGCCGCAGCGTTGATGTTGACGCCGTTGGTGCCGGACCCAAGGATGCTGCCGACGACACCTTCGCAATAGATCGTCATCGCCTTGGTGATGGTCACCGTGCCGAAGCCTGCGGAATCGAGGCAGTTGATCTCGCCGCCCGCGGCGGTCTTCGAAATCGCACCGGCGAAGGTCTTGCACGGCGCGGTGCGGCTGCACGGATTGACGTCATCGCCGACACCGGAAACCCACGTTCTGGTCGCCTGGGCATGAGCCGGCTGCGACACGGCGAAAGGCAAAACCAGTCCCGCCAAGAGAGCCCATAGAGCAATACGACGCATTTTCAACCTCCCAAATTGAACTGAAGATTTCACGTTGCCAGAAGAAATTCACGAGCAGTTGCGGACTAGTGGTAGCCGCCAGCAGTAGCCGGCGTCGTGTCCGGCGCGTTGCCGTTGATCTGGTTATCCAGATACGACAGCACATTGCCGGAGGTCGCCGCCCCCAGATTGTTGACGATCACCGAGCGGCCGATTCGCACTCCCGCACCGCCGGTAAGGGCGACGCCCGTACCCAGATTCTCCGAGATGTTGGTGTTGTTGATCTGGACGTTGGCCGATCCCTGCACGCTCACGCCGACGAAGTTCTTGTGGATGGCCGTGTTGTTGATCAGGCTCCGCGAACTGCCGCCGTTTGTATTAATGCTGATCCCGGCGCCGTCGGCGGCGGTGCCGTTGTGCGAGATCACGCTGTCGCGGATCATCAGCATCGAATTGAAGTTCAACGGGTTGACGAAGACGCCGACGCCGCCCGCGCTGTTGAAGTTCCTGATGAAGCAATGCTCGATGACCACCGAGGCCGCCTGGAGGATGTTGACGCCCTTGATGCCGGTTCCGAATCCGTCGATGTCCAGGCCGCGCAGCACGATGTGATCGGTCGCGGCGGCGTTGATGATGACGCCGGAGCTACCCGCTGCGAGGATGCCGCCGACAACGCCTTCACAATAGATCGAGATCGCCTTGGTGATGGTCACGACGCCGAAACCGGCGGAGTCGAGACAATTGATCTCGCCGCCCGCCGCCGTCTTCGAGATCGCCCCGGGAAAGGTCTTGCATGGGGCGGTGCGGCTGCAGGGGTTGGCGTCATCGCCCACGCCGGACACCCACGTTCTGGTGGCCTGGGCATGAGCCGGTTGCGATGCCATCACCGGCACGAACAATCCTGCAATCAGAGCCAAGAGTGCAATTCGACGCATTTCTCTTTCTCCCGATGATATTGAGCTGGGATCCCAGCTTGTTGCCATGCACATGTCTTCGCCGCAGCAGCCCGCGCGTCGCGCGGCCCTACGGCATCATTGTCGATATTTCGCTGAAACTTCCCCCCGCCGCTTTCGGCGCTCGCAGTACGGCCTTCGTGTTCAAATGATCGGATACGCAACGCTATTGGGAAAAACGGAAGCAGGCTTCTTGCCACTTCGCATCACGCAACTGTTGCGCGACAGACGGCGAGCTTTCTAGTGGTCGTGCCGGAACAGGCAAGGTTCAATTCGACGTGTACATTTTATGAGGAATCTTACGCCATGAATGCGCCTACGGCGTCGCCAACCTCGTCCGGGGTAGCCGTTCGTGACGGTCAGCCCAGAAGCGATCGCAAACACGCGGTGCATCTCACACGAATAACGATGCGATCCGCCTGCCATGACAGGAGGGATCGCCCGCGCTGCGTCGATTCGGCGCGACGCGTGCCGTCAGCTCAGCAGGAAGCCATGTTCGTGCAGGTTGTGAAAAAACTCGGTCAGAATGTCGATCACAGCCGCGTCGTGGCTCCCCGCCGGTTGAGTCCACTGCTCTGCGGTCTGCGTACTGGCCGGCGCGGGCATGGCGTCCGGCAGCTCGGACGGGACGGCCGATGAGATTCCGCTCTCAGTGAAATTGAACGCAAAGCCATCACCGGAGGCGCCGAGCCCCGCAGTCGCGGGCGGCGCTGCGCCGATGGCGCCGTCGCCATTGAGGTCCTGGTGAAGCGTCGGCTCCAGCGCCTTCAGCGATGGATCATTCCCCAGCACCTCGGGAGCCGCCGCGAGCGTGGTCAGGAAGTTGCCGGTGCTGTCCGTGCTCCACACGGAGTAATGGCCGTTTGCCGAGTTCTTCCAGACCACGTCATAACCGCCGCCCGACACCTGCTCGGCGGCAGTGACCGACCAGGTGCCGAAATTCGCCGCGATCACCGTAGCCCCGGCGTATTTCAGGACGGGGCCGGTGCCGGTCGAGATGTCGGCCAGATAATAGTTGCCACCTGACAGGATCGTTTTGGTCGATCCGAGCGCCTCGACCGTGACACCGCCGATGATGGGGACCCCGATCGTGCCGTCGCCGTTGAGATCCTGATGGAGTGTCGGCTCCAGTGCCTGCAGGGACGCATCGGTCCCCAGCACTTCGGGGGCGGCGGCAAGGGTCGCCTGGAAGTTGCCGGTGCTGTCGGTGCTCCAGACGGAATAATGCGCGTTCGCCGAATTCTTCCAGACGACGTCATAACCGCCGCCCGACACCTGCTCGGCGGCAATGACCGACCACGTGCCGAAATTCGCTGCGATCACCGTTGCCCCGGCGTATTTCAGAGTGGGGCCGGTGCCGGATGAGATGTCGGTCAAATAATAGTTGCCACCTGACAGGACCGTCTTGGTCGATCCGAGCGCCTCGACCGTGACGCCGCTGACGACGGGGACGCCGGTCATGCCGTCGCCGTTGAGATCCTGATGGAGTGTCGGCTCCAGTGCCTGCAGGGACGCATCGGTCCCCAGCACTTCGGGGGCTGCGGCGAGAGTCGTCAGGAAGTTGCCGGCGCTGTCCGTGCTCCAGACGGAATAATGCGCATTCGCCGAATTCTTCCAGACGACGTCATAACCGCCGCCTGCCACCTGCTCGGCGGCAATGACCGACCACGTGCCGAAATTCGCTGCGATCACCGTCGCCCCGGCATATTTCAGGGTGGGGCCGGTGCCGGATGAGATGTCGGTCAAATAATAGTTGCCACCTGACAGGACCGTCTTGGTCGATCCGAACGCCTCGACCGTGACGCCGCTGGCGATGGGGACGACGGGGACCCCGGTCGTGCCGTCGCCGTTGAGGTCCTGATGGAGCGTCGGCTCCAGTGCCTGCAGGGACGCATCGGTCCCCAGCACTTCGGGCGCGGCGGCAAGCGTCGTCAGGAAGTTGCCGGTGCTGTCGGTGCTCCAGACGGAATAGTGCGCGTTCGCCGAATTCTTCCAGACGACGTCATAACCGCCGCCCGCCACCTGCTCGGCGGCAATGACCGACCACGTGCCGAAATTGGCTGCGATCACCGTCGCCCCGGCATATTTCAGGGTGGGGCCGGTGCCGGTCGAGATGTCGGCCAGGTAATAGTTACCACCCGACAGGACCGTTTTGGTCGATCCGAACGCCTCGACCGTGACGCCGCTGACCACGACGACGCCGGGGACCCCGGTTGTGCCGTCGCCGTTGAGATCCTGTTGCAGCGTCGGCTCAAGCGCCTGAAGAGACGCGTCGGTCCCCAGCACTTCCGGGGCTGCAGCGAGGGTCGTCAGGAAGTTGCCGGTGCTGTCCGTGCTCCAGACGGAATAGTGCGCGTTCGCCGAATTCTTCCAGACCACATCATAGCCACCGCCCGACACTTGCTCGGCGGCAATGACCGACCACGTGCCGTAATCGGCCACGTTGACCACGGCGCCTCCGAATTTCAGGACAGGCCCGCTGCCGGTGGAGATGTTGTTCAAGTAATAATTGCCATTCGTCAGAACCACGCTGGTCGATCCGAACGCCTCGACCGCGGTCGGCACGAGAGTGGAACTGGCGACCGCGACGCCCCCGAATTGGAAATACTCGACGCCGATGACGGTGTCGGTGCCGTCGGGCGAGCCACTGCGCAAGTCGGTCAGAGTGAAGGTCTGTGTCGCTGCGTTGTATGAGACTGTGTAGTTGGCCCGGCTGCCCGAATACACCGCGGTGTCGGTGCCCGAGCCGCCGATGATAGTGTCGTTGCCCGCCCCGCCGGTGATCGTGTCGTTGCCGCCGCCGCCGTTCAGCGTGTTGGCGATGGCGTTGCCGACGATGGCGTCGTTGCCGGATCCGCCGATGGCGTTGTCGATGTAGGAGCGTGCGTCGCCGTTATAGAGATAGGCGTTGTAGACGTTGCCCGATGCGTAATGGCCGTTGCCCAGATAGGCCAGCTGCACGGAGGAGAACACCGACGAGGCGCCGGGGTTGAGATTGATGCTCAGGTTCGTCGTGTAGTTCGACAGGTCGTAGGTATCGACGCCGCCGCCGTCCCAGACCGTCTCGTAGATGCGGTTGGCCGAGCCGCCGACGCCGCCGCCCGGCGCGAGCTGTCCGACACCGTTGATGAACTCCTGCCCGGTGGTCGGATTCCAGGTGTAGACGGTGCTGCCGCTCTGGGTCGTGTAGTCCGCGCCGTACATCGTCTGCAGCGCGAGGATATCGTTGGCCATATAGGTCTGCGAGTATCCGTACGCTTCATTGGTGTAGCCGGACGTGGTCGAACCGCCGACATAGCTGCGATAGCTCATGACGGTGTATTCGCTGTCGTCATGCGCGCTCGGCACCGCGACGTTGGCCGGGCCGCCGGCCTCCTGGCTGTGCTTGAGGCCAAAGGCATGGCCGAGCTCATGCAGCGCGGTAGTGAAGTAATAATTGCCGAGCTTGGCCAGCGAGAAATTGTATTGGGTGCCGAACCAGATGTCGCCGCCGGACGCGTAATTGCCGGGATAGTAGGCGTAGGCGGTCGGATTGGCCGCCGGCGACTGCGCGATCATGATGTCGGCGCCGTTCGTGCCCGCGTACTGGATGTCGGCGTTGGTGTAACTGAGGATCAGCCCGATCGCGTAGTTGATGGCCGCCTGGATCTGGGTGGGCGCCGAGGCAAAGCCCGAAGTGGTCGGCTCGCTGCTGCCGCCGTAATAGGGATTGGGGTAGTCGCTGGATGCGTCAGGAAAACTGTAGGTGATCGTGCCGGTCCATTTGTAGCCGGACAGCAGGCCGTCGATCTCGGCGTTGTTGGTGGCACTGACATTAACAGCGGTAGCCAATGGACTCTCCAGAGCAACGGGTCGCGTGCGATTCGGGACGAAAGCACATGATTCTAGCGTGAGAGTTAAACGTTTCGTTTAAATTGGGCAGCTCCGCCTGCCCCTCTTCCATAAGACTGTGTTAGCCATCAGATCCCGTAGTCATACGGGGCGCAACAACAGCCTCGGTTCCTGCGGCACCATAATTTGCAGGGTTTCATGAAACGACGTTCACTTATGGCCGGTCTGTTTGGCGCCTTGATGGCGCTTGCCGGACTGAGTCATCAACCCTTCGGAGGACTGCCTGTCATGGTGGAGAAGGCCAATGCGGACGACAAAGGCAAGGCGGCGCGTGCGCCCTCCATGCCGATGGCCCGCGATCCCGCCGTTGCGGTGGCAGAGGAATACGAAGCCGCCCGCCGCAGGGGAACGCGGGAGGCGCTCGAGCTCTTCATTGCGCGCCACGGCGATGATCCCCTGGCCGAGCAGGCACGCACGGAGTTGAAGCGCCTGTCGCGCTGATCGCTCGGGCACCGCATCAGGCATGGCATTTCGGTAGGCGGCATCGGCGCCGGGCCGGCTTGTCGTGTGGTCGTTCGGCACTATGGTAGGCCCGCAATCTGTCCCGGAGCCTCTCAAGATGCCCTTTCCGCATGCCTCGGAAGCCCTGTCGCGCTTCACCGTGCTCGATCTGACCCGCGTCCGCTCCGGGCCCACCTGCGTGCGGCAGCTGGCGGACTGGGGCGCCAACGTCGTCAAGATCGACGCGCTGACCGAGGATGCTGGCGGCGAGCAGCCGGGCGGACCTCGCCGGGGTTCCGACTTCCAGAATTTGCACCGCAACAAGCGGGCCATGACGCTGAACCTGAAGGACGAGCGCGGGCTCGCATTGTTCAAGCGCCTCGCCGCCAAGGCCGACGTCGTGGTCGAGAATTTCCGGCCCGACGTGAAGAAGAAGCTCGGCATCGACTATGAGAGCCTTGCCGCAATCAACCCGCGCATCGTCTATGGCAGCATCTCCGGCTTCGGCCAGGACGGCCCCTATCACAAGCGGCCCGGCTTCGATCAGATCGCGCAAGGCATGGGCGGGCTGATGTCCATCACCGGGGCGCCGGGCGAAGGCCCGATGCGGGTCGGCATCCCCGTCGCCGACCTGACGGCCGGGCTGTTCTGCGCCATGGGCATCCTCACCGCGCTGCTCGAGCGCGAGGTCTCGGGCAAGGGCCAGTGGGTGCAGACCTCGCTGCTCCAGGCCCAGATCTTCATGCTCGACTTCCAGGCCGCGCGCTGGCTGATGGAGAAGGAGGTCGCCAAGCAGGCCGGCAACAACCACCCGACCAGCATTCCGACCGGCGTGTTCAAGACCTCGGACGGCTACATCAACATCGCCACCACGGGCGGGCGGATCTGGGAGCGCTGCGCCCAGGCGGTCGGCGCACCGGAACTCTATGCCCATCCCGACTATGCGACGGCCCCTGCCCGCTCCAAGAATCGCAACGCGCTCAACGCCGAGATCGAGAAGCGCACCGTGACGAAGTCGACCGAGACCTGGGTCAGCGAGCTCAACGAGGCCGGCGTGCCCTGCGGGCCGATCTACGCGATCGACCAGATGTTCGAGGACGCCCAGGTCAAGCATCTCGGCATCGCCCAGGACGTGCCGAACGACGAGGACCGCCACATCCGCCTAGTCGGCCAGCCCGTGACGCTGTCGCGCACGCCGAGCAGGATGGTGGCGCGGCCGCCGGAATTCGGCGAGCAGACCGACGAGGTCCTGATGGAATTCGGCCTCAGCGCGGACGAGATCAGCAAGCTCAGGGACGCCAAGGTGGTGTGAGCCCTCGCCTGACGTCGCCAAACGACAAAGCCCGGCGCGAGCCGGGCTTTGCTTCTTGTTGGACGCCTCTGTTGATCTTAGTACCTGGCGACGACCGGGCTGTCGAACTGGTAGTTGATGCCGGCGCGCAGGATGTGGTCGGTGAAGTGCGACGAGACATTGGCGCTGATCGGCAAGGCGGGCGACAGCGTGAACGGACCGGACGAGAAGCGCCCGAGATCCATGTAGAGATATTCGAGCTTGGCGCTCCAGTTCCGGGTGATCTTGCCCTCGACGCCAACGCCGGCGGTCCAGCCGACGCGCGTGGTTGAGTTGGAGCCGACCGATGTAATCGGAGCGCCAAAGGGCGCAATGCCGCTGAAGCTCGTCATCGTGCCTGTGGTCTTGATTTCGCCGAAGGCCAGACCGCCGGTGCCGTAGAACAGCACCTTCGGAGTCGCCAGGATGCCAACGCGGCCCCGGACCGTGCCGAACCACTGGAGCTTCTGGTCGACCGTCAAGGTCGTGCCAGCCAGACCGCCGGGCGGCAAGAACGTCAGGCCGGGAAGACAGGGTCCGGCGACCGGCGCGACGGCAGTACCGACGCAGCTGAAGCCGGCGCTGCCCTTCTCGCCCGACCACTGGAGGTCGCCCTCGATGCCATAGACCCAGTTGGCATTTTGCCAATTGTAGCCGGCTTGGCCGCCCGCGATACCGCCGTTCATGTCGAACGCCCCACTGGTGATGGAGCCGGCCGGAGGCGCGATCGGTGTGCCAGTCGGCGTGTTAAAATAGGATACGTCGGTGCGCGAACGGCCCCAGCTGTAGCCGCCATTGGCGCCGACGTACCAGCCGGTCCAGCTCCACACCGGATCGACGATAGGCGCCTTCACATAGGGTCTTGCTGCGATATCGGCAGCCAACGCGCCCGTCGCGAACAGCGACATCGCCGCTGCCATTCCAATCACGATCCGCTTCATGGAGACCCCCCCCCCTCCGCACAATTTTGTGATCAAAACATACGCCACCGCCTGCCCAAAGGCTGTGCCATGCCGGCAACATCCAGAAACAATCGCAGCGTGTGGCGCCCCGGACCACAACGACATGCCATCCCTTTATGTAATTGAATCCAAACGAATTATGATTGTCGCGATGTCGCCCTGGTCCGCTGCGTCCATCCGACGCGGGAAAGCATGCCGTCGATCACCGGCCAGAACAGCAGGACGATCGCGAGCGTCGTGACCGAGCCGACCAGGCCGTTCGACCAGAACACCTTGAGGTCGCCGCCGGAGCCGATCATCGAAAGACGAAAGGCGTCCTCGGCGCGATTGCCGAGCACGAGCGCGAGGGTGAACGGCGCCAGCGGAATGCCGATCTTCTTGAAGACGTAGCCGACGATGCCGAAGCCGAGCATCAGCCAGATGTCGAACATCGCGTTCTGGATCGCGTAGGCGCCGATCGCGCAGGACACCACGATCATCGGCGCCACCGCGGCAAACGGCACGCGCAGGATCGAGGCGAAGATCGGCACCGTCGTCAGCACCAGCACGAGGCCGACGACATTGCCGAGATACATCGAGGCGATCAGGCCCCAGACGAAGTCCTTGTGCTCGACGAACAGCAGCGGCCCCGGATTGAGCCCCCACACCATCAGGCCGCCGAGCAGGATCGCCGCGGTGCCCGAGCCGGGAATGCCGAGCGCCAGCATCGGCAGCAGCGCCGACGTGCCTGACGCATGCGCCGCCGTCTCCGGCGCGAACACGCCCTCGATGCGGCCCTTGCCAAAACTTTCGGGATCCTTGGCGAAACGCTTGGCAAGGTTGTAGCCCATGAAGGAGGCCGCGATCGCGCCGCCCGGGGTGATGCCGAGCCAGCAGCCGATGAAGGAGGAGCGCAGCAGCGTCGCCCAGTATTTCGGCAGGTCCTTCCAGACGCCGAGCACGACGCGGAGCGAAATGCTTGCGGCGTGCCCGCGCAACGCCAGCCGCTCCTCCATCGTCAGCAGGATCTCGCTGATACCGAACAGGCCGATCACGGCCACCAGGAAGTTGATGCCGCGGAGCAGCTCCGGCGAGCCGAAGGTCATGCGGAGATTGCCCGACACGGTATCCATGCCGATGCCGGCGAGCAGCAGCCCCAGCGACATCGAGATGACGGTCTTGTGCTTGGCCTCGCGCCCCAATCCGACGAACGAGCAGAATGTCAGCAGATAAACCGCGAAAAACTCGGGCGGGCCGAACTTCAGCGCAAAGGACGAGATCATCGGCGCGAGGAACGTGATCAGCAGCACCGCGACCAACGAGCCGATAAAGGAGGATGTGAACGCTGCGGTCAGCGCCTCCGCCGCCCTGCCCTGCTGCGCCATTGGATAGCCGTCGAAAGTGGTCGCGACCGACCAGGCTTCGCCGGGGATGTTGAACAGGATCGATGTGATTGCGCCGCCGAACAGCGCGCCCCAATAGATGCAGGACAGCATCACGATCGCCGAGGTCGGATCCATCGTGAAGGTGAGCGGCAGCAGGATCGCGACGCCGTTGGGGCCACCGAGGCCCGGCAGCACGCCGACGAAGATGCCGAGCACCAGCCCGACCATCATCAGGACGAGCGTCTTCCACGTCAGCAGGACGGCAAAGCCGTGAAGCAGGAGACCGAAAGCTTCCATCGCGGGACCGCCTAGCGGCCGAAGGCCGCTTCGAGCGGCCCTTTCGGCATGATGACGTCGAAGGCGACATCGAATGTGACGAACATGATCGCCGTGAACACAAGAGCGGTGAGCAGCGACTTCCACAGGGCGATCTTGCCGACGAAGCGCATGAAGCCCGAGATCAGGAGGAAGCTCGCGACATAGAGGCCGAGGAACTGCATCACGAGGCAGAACAGCAGCGTCGGCACGAACACCGCCATGACGCGGCGGGCCTGTGCGCGCGTGACGAAGGTTCCGGACGCCGCACGCCGCGCCAGCAGCGCCACGATCAGGCCGTAGAGGCTGCCGCCGCCGAGGATGACCGAGAGATAGAACGGAAAATAACCGGGTTCGGGCCCGGTCGAATCCCAGGATGCGCCGGTGCGCCAATTGTCGTAGCCGAGCGTGACGGCCAGCGCGAGCAGCAGCAGGCAGACGACGATCTCGATCGTGCCGGACGAGACGACGGAAGGCGAGTCGTCTTCGGGCGCGGTCGGATCGTCGACGACGATTTCAAGATCGGTTTGGGACATGAGCTAACAACAAACGCCGCGGCTGATCCCCTCTCCCCCGCTTGCGGGGAGAGGGTTAGGGTGAGGGGGAGTCTCCACAGGGACGGTGAAAGTTGAGCTCGCGGAGAGTCCCCCCTCACCCGGATCGCATCTTACGATGCGATCCGACCTCTCCCCGCAAGCGGGGAGAGGGAAAAGAGAGGGACGACTACTTCGCGACGAATCCGGCTTCGGTCATCAGCGACTTGTTGATGGCATCATCCTCCTCGAGGAACTGCACCATGTCCTTGCCCGTGAGGAAGATCGGCTTCAGCGCCTGCTTCTCCATGTAGTCCTTGTATTCGGCGGTCTGCGTCACCTTGTGGAACAGCTCGACATAGAACGCCTGCTGCTCGGCGGTCACCTTGCCGGGCAGGAACATCGCGCGCAGCATCAGATATTGCACGTCGACGCCCTCCTCCTTGCAGGTGGGGATGTCGGCCCAGGACTGCGTGTCCGTCACCTTGCTGGTGTAGGAGATCCGCTCCTTGTCGAACACGCAGAGCGGACGCACCTGGCCGGCGCGCCAGACTTCGAGGTTTTCGGATGGATTGTTGACGTTGGCTTCGGTGTGGTTGCCGACCAGCTGGGTTGCAGCCTCGCCGCCGGACTTGTAGGGCAGATAGGAGAATTTTGCGCCGGTCTTCTGCTCGAGGAAGACGGTCAGCACATGGTCCTCGCGCTTGGAGCCGGTGCCGCCCATCTTGAACGGCGCGCTCGCCGCCTTCGCGGCCGCGACGAACTCCTTCACCGTCTTGGGGCCCGCGCTGTTGTCCCAGAGCACGAACTGGTCGAGCGCGACCACCGAAACCGGGGTCAGCTCACGCCAGTTGAACGGGATCTTGGCCGACAGCGGCAGCATGTAGATCAGCGAATAGGCGATCAGCACCTTGTTCGGATCGCCCTCGCTGGACTTCATGTACATCAGCGCTTCCGCACCCGAGGCGCCGCCCTTGAGCGAGACGACGATCGGCTGCTTCATCAGATTGTTCTTCTGGATCGCGGCCTGCATCATCCGCGCCATCTGGTCGGAGGCGCCGCCCGCGCCCGCCGCCACCACGATCTCGACGGGCTTTGCCGGCTCCCAGCCTGCAACAGCCGGCGTGCCGCAAAGCGCAACTGTCAGCGCAATCGCGGCCTTCATTCCATGTCCCACGGGCGTCTTCCCTATGTTCTTGTTCGGATTGGAAATTCAGAGATGAATTCAACGACCATTGTGCTGGCGAATCCGGCCAAGTTCAAGCCATCCGACGTCGTCCCCGTTATGACTTTGGAATGAGATGACGCAACGCAAAAAAGCGGGCTCCTTGCGGAGCCCGCACCTTGAGACCTGGAGCTCGGCCCGCTCGCTACACGACAAATATGTCGTGCTGATTGAGCAGCACGCCGTTCTGGACGCTGACAACGGCAACCGCCGCGCCTTGCGTCCCGTCGGCGCTGTAATAGAGCGTCTGGTTGCCGGTGTCGAAATGGAATTGGGAGAAGCCCGAGAACACATCGTCACCTGAGGTCTCGAACGTCACGTCCATCCCTGCCGTCAGCCCGCCACCGAAGCTGCTCGCGGAGACGGCGATGCGGTCGTGCTCAGTGGTGTTGTTGAAGTCGCCGATCGTGCTCGGACCGGATGGTTGGAGGAAGGCGAAGGTATCGTTGCCACCGCCGCCGGTCATCGCATGGCCACCGACCGTGGCGATCAGCACGTCGTTGCCGCCGCCCCCGCTCATGGTCTCGGTCCCGTTGGTCGCGATCAGGATGTCGTCGCCGCCCGTGCCGGTCAGCGCGCTCGCGCCCGCCGTGTTGTTGATGATTGTTGCCGTGGTCGCATTGGACGAGGTCGTTCCATCGGAGGTGGTGTAGCTGAACGAGCCGCCAAGCGTCCCGTCGTCGGTGAAGAAGGCATCTCCGAATGCGAAAGCCCCACCACCGGAGCTCGTCGTGATACCGCCAAGCGAAAGATGGTCGATGGTGTCGGAATCGGTGTCGTTCAAGGCGAGGGCCCAGCTCGGAATCTGGACCGTCGCATTGGCGCCGACATCGGTGATCACGGTCTCGCTGGCCGCCGTCGGCGCATCATTGGTGCCATTGATGGTGACGGTGACATCCTGCGTGGTCGAGCCGCCGTTGTTGTCGGCGATCGTCACCAGATAATCCTGGGTCAGCGTCTGCCCCTGCGCCAGGAACTGGATGTCGGCATTGTCGACCGTGAAGTGCCAGGCGAGCGAACCGGCGCCGCCTGCCTCGCTGACCGGATCGAGCGAGAACGTGCCGACATAGCCGCTGCCGTTCGGAACGAAGCTCGCGCTGTGCGTCTCCCCCGTCTCGGCGTCGGAGAACGACAGCGAGCCCGCCGTGGATTCGGTAGCCGGCCCCGTCGCCGGGCTGACGCTGACGGAATCGAGGATCATGCCGGTGTCATTGTCCTCGTAGGAAAACTGCAGCCGCGTCGATGACAGCACGCCGTCGCCGAGCACATCGAAGGAATAATGATTGACGCCGGCCGGCACGTTGCCGAGCGACAGGATCGTGGCGCCGTCCCACGATACCGTGAACGGCGCACTGACGCTCTCGGGATCGCCGATGACGTCGAAGCTGACGAAATAGTGCTGGCCGGGCGTGGTCGCGACGTTCTGCGACAGCGTTTCCGGATTGCTCGTCGGCAACAGCTCGACCGAATAATGGCCGAAGCTGCCGCCGAGCTCGAGCTGCGCGACGTGGATGTGACCGCCACCACTCACCGTCCAATTGGCTAAATTGCCGGTCTCGAAATCGCCGTTGAGGATCACCGGCGGCCCGGCGTCCTCGGTGACCGCTCCGCTGAGATTGGCTGCCGTAACTAGCGGATTGTCGTTGGCGCCGGCGATATCGAAGGTGATCGTGGTCGAGGCCTGGTGGCCCTGGCCGTCATCGACCGTGAAGGTGAACTGGTCGGTGACATTGTCGCCGGCGAGTAGCGCGTCGACCGACGCATCCGCGACATAGCCGTAGGAGCCGTCTGCGTTGAGCACCAGCGTTCCATGCGCGCCGGCGACCGAAGTGCCGACATTGGCGGCGCTGCCGTTGACCTCGGTAATGGTCCGCGGCGTGCTCTGATCGACCGGCTGGGTAATGTCGAAGATGGCGCCGGTGGCGATTCCCGTACCGGCATCCGGGCCCGCCGTATCGGACGCCGCGATCGTCAGCGGCGTCAGGATCAGCGGATCAGCCGCACCGTCGATGGTCACGGTGACGGTCTGGACCGAATTGATAAAGCCGTCCCAGACATTGACGTCGTATTGCACCGTCAGCGTCTCGCCGACACTCAGGAAGTCGAGATCGGCGTCGGGAATGCTGAAGGTCCAGTCGATGCTGCCGATTCCAGTGCCTGTGGAATCATGCAGCACCGTCGCGAGCGCCGATTGAAGGTCGACCAGCGTCTGCGCCGGGGCGGCAAAGCTATTGGCCGACCACACCGCCGAATTCAGCACGACGCTGACGGAATGCGTGTCCGACAGATCGACGTCATTGAAGCTCAGCGTTCCCGTCGGCACCGGACTGGTGGTGTCGGGCGACTGCGATCCGGTCACGCCAGGCTGCTCGGACAGCGACGCGGATCCCGGTCCGCTGGTGATCACCGGCGCGTCGTTGGCGCCGGTGATGACGACGGAGACGGTCTGCGTCGAACTGGTCGAGCCGTCCGCGACCTTGATGTTGTACGTCACCGTCAGCGTCTCGTTGAACGCGAGATAGTCGAGATCGTTGTCGGCAATCGCAAAGTTCCAGTCGATGCTGCCGGTGCCGGTGCCCGTGGAATCGTGCAATGTCGTCGTCAGCGCCGCTGCGAGATCCGCCTGCGTCGCGGCGGGCGGTGTCGGCCCTGAGGTCGAGTCCAGCGTGACCGTTACCGTGTGCGTATCGCTGGTGTCCTGGTCGGTGAAGGCGAGCGTGCCCGCCGGGATCGTCGGCGTCGTGTCCAGGACCGGGGAGCCCGTCGTGGCGTCCTGCTCGGCGACGGTGGAGGATTCCGGACCGCTCGTGATCACCACGGGCTGGTTGACGCCAAGGACGGTGATGGTGACGTCCTGGGTCGTGGAGCCGCCGTGACCGTCGTCGACCGTGACGTGATAGACGAGCTCGAGCGTCTCGCCGCCGTTGAGGAAATTGGCGGAGGAATTGGGAAACGCGAAATTCCAGTCGACCTCGCCGATCAGATGACCCGTCGAATCCTGAAGCGCGGTGCCGAATGCCGCCAGCAGCTGCGCATTGGTCAGCGGGATCGCTCCGCCGCCCGAACGGGTTGCGGTGACGGTCGTCGATACCGTGTGCGCGTCGGCAAGATCGATGTCGGTGAAGAGCAGGCTGTCATGTGCGGTGAGATTGCCGCCGGGGTCGACATTCTGATTCTCGACGAGCGCGGCCGATTCCGGGCACGATAGGAAAAATGGCCTGTCGTTGGTGCCGACCACCGTCACGTTGACCGTCTGCGTCGAGATCCCGCCGGCATGGTCGTCGAGCTGCACCGTGTAGGTGATGTCGAGATGCTGGCCCGCCGAAAGATAGTCGAAGGCGAGATCGGGCGCGGAGAAGGTGGTGTTGATGGTGCCGGTAGCCGAGCCCGAATTCTTGACGACGTTGTCGACGTGATAGAACGACATCAGCTCGGCGTTGCCGAACGGGCCCGGCAACAGGCCCGCGGTGGCACCGGAGGCGAAGACGCCGATCACTGTCGCGGTGTGCCCGGTGTTGGCGAGGTCGTCATCGGTGAAGTTGAGCGCGACGTGAACCGTGTCGGGCGAGAGCGACAGCGTCTGGTTGGTCTGCTCGGTAACTGTCGCCGCCGTGGTCATGTTCATCACCGGCTTGTCGTCGGTACCGGTGATGGTGATCTTGACGGTCTGGATCGCGAAGCCGCCGTGGTTGTCGAGGATCTTGACGTCGTAGGTCAGGACCAGCGTCTGGTTCTTGGCCAGGAAGTCGAAATCCTGGTCCTGGTCGCTGAAACTCCATTTGAGCTGGCCCGAGCCGTTTGAATCGCTCAATATCTGCGATTGCATCGCGGCCTGGAAATGCGCAAGCGAGGCCGCCGGGACGATCGTTCCGCCCGAGACCACCGCGGAATGCAGCGTCGCCGACGTCGTATGGGTGTCGGTCCTGTCGCTGTCCCTGAAGCTCATCGTCCCGGACAGAGTGTGCAGCGTGGTCGAATCGTTGAGGTTGGCAAATTCGGTGAAGCTGCCCGTCGCGGATGACGAGGTGAAAACCGGCGTGTGGTTGGTCATGGAAAAATCCCTGCCTGCGTTGCCATGGAGGCGCCGCCGCACGAGGGCGCGGCGACGTGACTGATCGGTCTGAGAAATCAGACGAGACTCAACGGTCTTGCATCGAAGCGTTGGCTTAGGGTCTTGATCTAGGGGCTTGGGCTTGTTCGCGAGGCCGTACCCGGGATGGTCGGCAGCAATGAAATTCTGGCGCGGCTCGCGTCGTGGAAATTACGTCGCTATGTCTTCAGTTCAATTTCAGTTCAATGACGCCCGGTTGCAGGACGGTCGGTCAGAACGCTTCGCAAAATTCACGTCAATCGATTCAATCGGACTTAAAATCACTTGCTGGCCGGCCTGTCGGCACGAGGAATACGAGAAGGCATCATGCAACCTCTGCGATCTTATGCCTGAGGTCGTCGCGCCGTCAACGTGAACGCGTAACCGCAGACGCGCGCAACTGCGGTTCCGGAGGGCGGAACCGCTTGAAAGATTTGTGACAATTGCAATTGCGCGGAAGCCGCTGACGTTGGCTAGGCAATCGCTTCCGCCGGCCGCCGCACCTGGGTCGCATACTCATTAATTTGTTGCCGCAGAGAAACCTCGCCCACGCTGTGAAAATCCGGCTATGAGCTATTCTTGCCTTGCGACTCTCGCCAAAGAGCGTCGGTAGTGCATAGCAACAACGCCGTTGCGCAGCGGCTTCGCCGAAACCAATTCGAGCTGTCGCGCGCTCGGAAAGCCGCTCTCGTATAGAGTGGGGCCGTGGCCGACGATCCTGGGGTGAACGAGGAACTCGTACTCGTCGATCAAATCCAGCCGATCCAGCTCAGCCGCGAGCTTGCCGCTACCGAGGAGCACGCCCGCCGGGGTCGCATCCTTGAGATTCTGCACGCCTGTTCGCAGGTCACCGGCGATGTGGTGGCTATTGTTCCACGGGAAGTCGTTTCGCGTTGACGACACCACGTATTTCGGCTTGGCATCCAGCTTAACCGCCCACTCGCGCATCGGCGGCGGCACCTCCGCTTCGCCGCGGGCGACCGCTGGCCAGTAGCTCTCCATCATCTCGTAGGTGACGCGGCCCCACAGCATCGCCCCGCTCTCGTCCATGAGGCGAGTGAAGACGGCGTGTGTCTCGTTGTCGGCGATTCCTTCTTGGTGGTCGACACAGCCGTCTAACGTGACGTTGGTGCTGAAGATCAGTAGTCCCATGCGACAAGCATACAATCTTCCGACACCGTAGTCACGCGGTTGAGTTTGAGTGGAATGTGATCAAGCCGCTTTTGCCGAACAAGGCGCGGGGCGTTCCGAGGGTCGATGACCGGCGCGCGCTGAACGGTATTCTATCAGCTAAGGTGGGGTTCGCCTTTCAGGCACATCGCAACACGATACGACAGGTACGCTTCAGCTTACCTCGCTTTTGCAAAGCTTGGTGCTATCCGGCTCTGGCTCAGGTTTTATGGGTCCGCAGCCTAGGGCGTGTACTAATAAATCCGCGATGTCCGCTTATCCCCGACAGAGCGAAGAAACGGACATTGCACGAGGTCCGAGAAGGGCCAAATCCGGACAGCGCCCCGATCACAACAGCGAAACAGTTGGCAATCAGTTCTTACAAGGCCGATCAATCGTCTACGCCAAAGTCCGTCAATTTCCAGCCGGATTCATCCTTAGCGAAAGAGTAGATGATCGAGTCGCAAAAAGCAGAGTAAGTAACCACCCCCTTGGGGGATGTGTCCTTGACAGGCTTCTGCTTGGCAAGACACGCCCGATGTGCAGGTCTGAAAGCACCCTTCCAGATCACAGGAAACTCCGCCGCTCGCCGCAGATCCTGGTAGAGGACAGGATATTTAATCATGTCCGATACGGCCTTCTGGTCGCTCTTGCCGACTGCAGCTTTGAACTGCGTCCAGAACTTTGTGAAACCGTCATCGCTCCCTGCCGCCAGCCCCGGTCCCGCTGATGTTAGCAAACCAGCTACAAACAGCGCCCCGCCGATGACCGGTCCGATCCAATTCATTTTAATCTCTCCAGCGTCCACTATCGGACTTGAGACCAGCCGGGCACCAACCTCGCGACATCTGTCGCAGGAGAGAACTTGTAGGTTCACAAGGAAAGGTCGCCTGATCTACAACTATTAACTCGGATATTGCTGCTCGAGTGGCCTCGGAAGCTGAAAGCATCAGGTCCGGGTCAGAAGCTGCCATCACGCAACATGCCGAGATTGGTCAGCTAAGGGCCAGAAGCGGACCTTCAATCCGAAAGCTAATCCGTGCCCAGTTTCTCGGGCAGTTGACTACATTTACCGAACCTTAGCGCATTACCGTGCACAACCAAGGGATGTTCGCGCGTTTGGATGACTTAACCGGCTATTGCTTGCCCGTCGGTCGTTGGTAAGGCGATGGCCACACTGCGCACGCGATGGCTGGCGGCCCTCTGCATCCTAAGCAGCATTTTGACGGGTTGTGGTAACTCGCTAAGCGAGACGATAAGATACAGATTGACATTCAACGTGGACGTCGATGGCAAATCCGTCAGTCGATCAGGGGTCATCCAGGTAAAGCAATCCGATACGAGAGGCCTCTTTGGCTCCATGGGAGGTTTCGGGAATGAGGTAAGCGGCGAAGCTGTTGCAATTGATCTCGGCTCCGAAGGTACGTTCTTCGCGTTACTGCGCGGTCCGAAAATTGGCCTTGGCAGCCTTGGAGCTCCCGCATGGCTGTTGTTCCACGCCTTTGCCGACTTGCTCAAAACGGAGACCAATCCACTTCCGCAAGTGCGGTTGTTGAAGGAGCAGCGCCCCCATCGCGTCTTGCACCGCGATGAAATTCCAATGTTGGTACGCTTTCGCGATCTCAATGACCCTAAGTCGGTCGAACAGGTTGATCCGGCAAACTTGGCTGCGACTTTTGGGTCCCGGGTTGTGCTTCGGATGCCGTCATTGAGGTGACGGATGATCCCGTGACTGTTGGTATCGAAATGAAGCTGCCGTGGCTAAAAACCATCAAAACTCAACTCGACGGCGATCGATTGCATTCAGGGGCTACACTTGCCAACGAGCTGAATGCATACGATTTCTATCGGCGGGAATGAATGACGACCAAAGGCGCGGTTGCGATCCATGTCTGTAATGGGTCAGAAGCGGCCTAAGCAGGCGTCGTCGTGAAGGTCAGCTACGGGCCAGAAGCAGTCAATGGCTCCTTAACCGAGGTGCCGCTTATTGATCTTCGGCTCAGTCGTTCGTGCTACGGTTTTTCGACCGGAGGGCACTTATGCGAAAGGTCATCTTCTATCTGGGTTTCGGCGCAGTAGCATTGTTTTTGATCGTAGAGCTTGTCCCAATCATATCGAATGATGGATGCGAGCAGCGTTGGAAAAAGGCAGGCTTTTCCGCTCGCTATGTGATCGGAAGCGGATGCACGGTTAACGTCGATGGACGTTGGGAGCTCGAAGGCAACCTCCGAATTAACGTAATCGAGCGGCCACGCTAAATCGCCATCGGCGCAGCGAACACATGGGGTTGTCCCGGACGGAAAGTGACCGCTTTGGGTCAAAACCGGCAACGCTCTGATTGAGCAGAAAATTTCTGCTTAGATCTGAAAGCCGACGTCTGCGCCTTTATGAGTACACGCCCTAATATGGCGCAGCCGTTCAATGACGCGGGCTACTTGCCCTTCCAGTTCGGCGTGCGCTTGTTGAGGAAGGCGTCCATGCCTTCGCGAAAATCTTCGCTCATATAGGCTTTCAGGATCAGGTCCTCGCCCTCTTCGCGCGACAGCGTGCGGCGGATGCGGCGCACCGCTTCCTTGGTCGCTTCCAGCGTGAGCGGCGCATGGCTGGCAACGAGCTTTGCGGTCTCGTCGGCGCGGCGCTGCAGCGTCTCGACGTCAGGCACGACCTCGTTGAGGAGGCCAAGCGCCAGCGCTTCCGGCGCCTCGACGAGACGCGCCTTGAAGATCAGATCCTTGGTGCGGGCGGGACCGACCAGCGCGACGACGCGGCTGATGTTCGACATCGACAGGCAATTGCCGAGCGTGCGCGCGATCGGAAAGCCCATCCGCGTCGTCTCGGTGCCGATGCGCAGGTCGCAGCAGGCCGCGATGCCGGCGCCGCCGCCGGTGCAGGCGCCGGCGATGGCCGCGATCACGGGGACGCGGCACTGCTCGAGCGTGCCGAGCACGCGGTCGATGCGGGCCTCGTAGTCGAGTGCGTCCTGCGCGGTCTTGAACGCACGGAACTGGGAAATGTCGGTGCCGGAGGCAAACGCCTTGTCGCCGGCGCCGGTCAGGATCAGCGCCTTGATCGAACGGTCGGCGTTGATCTCCTGGCAGATCTCCGCCATGCGATCATACATGGCGAAGGTCATTGCGTTGCGCGCCTGCGGGCGGTTGAAGGTGATCCGCGCGATGCCGTCCTGGACGGAGTAGAGCAGGTCTTCGTTGGCAGTCGTCGGTGCGTTCATCGCGCGCTCTCTTCTTCTCTAGGTCGGTTCAGGCCAGTTGAGCCGCCAGGCCACCTGAGCCTTTAAGCCACCTGAGCCTTGGTCATCGGCACCGCGTCGCGTCCCTTCAGGACGTCCATGGCCGCCAGGACGCCGCCGCTCCGGTGCGGAATCTTTGCCAGATCCAGGCCCATCTCGACGCCGGCGAGCGTGCCCATCAGCATCAGATCGTTGAAGTGGCCGATATGGCCAATGCGGAAGACCTTGCCCTTGATCTTGTTCAGGCCGGTGCCGAGCGACATGTCGAAGTTCTCCAGCACAACCTTGCGGAAGGCGTCGGCGTCGTGGCCATCAGGCACGCGCACGCCGGTCAGCGCCGGCGAGTGCGCAGCCGGGTCGGCGCATTGCGTCTCCAGGCCCCAGACCTTGATCGCGGCCCGCGTCGCCGCGCTGTGGCGCTTGTGGCGGGTCCAGACGTTCTCCAGCCCCTCCTCTTCCAGCATCTTGACCGCTTCGCGCAGGCCATAGAGCAGGTTGGTGGCGGGCGTATAGGGGAAGGTGCCGAGCTTGTTGAAGTTGATGACCTCCTGCCAGTCCCAGTAGGAGCGCATGCCCGGGTTGGCCTTGGCTACGGCCAGCGCCTTGTCCGAGACGGCGTTGAAGCCGAGACCCGGCGGCAGCATCAGCCCCTTTTGGGAGCCGGCGACCGAGACGTCGATGCCCCAGGCGTCGTGCTCATATTCCATCGAGCCGAGGCCGGAGATGGTATCGACCATCAGCAGCGCCGGATGCTTGACGCGGTCGAGCAGCTTGCGAACCTCCAGTGGCGGCGTCACGCAGCCGGTCGAGGTCTCGTTGTGCACGACGCAGACGGCCTTGATCGCGTGCTGCTTGTCGGCGACGAGGCGCTTCTCGATCTCGGCGAGGTCGGCGCCGTGACGCCAGTCGCTCGGGATGAAGTCGACGTCGAACTTGAACTTGTCGGCGATGCCGCGCCACAGCACGGCGAACTGGCCGGTCTCGCACATCAGGAGCTTGTCGCCGGGCGCGAACACGTTGACCATCGCCGCTTCCCAGGCGCCGGTGCCGGAAGAGGGGAAGATGATCACGGGCTGCTTGGTGCGGAACACCCGCTGCATCGAGGCGAGAACCGCAAAACCGAGCTCGGCGAACTCCGGACCGCGATGGTCCAGGGTCGGCATGTCCATCGCCCGCAGCACCCGGTCGGGCACGTTGGTCGGTCCTGGAATCTGTAAGAAATGCCTTCCAGTGTGCACGGTCATCGGCGTCCTTCCCGGTCTTTGAGGCTGTCTTGGAAGCTTGTCTTGGAAGCTTGTCTTGGAAGCTTGTCTTGGCGCTAGCGTCGGTCAGCCCGAATTCAGGGCTCCCGCGAGCCGCTCGCATATCACTATTCGCCGGGCTTGTCCCTCGCCCGGCGGGGTCCGTCAATGCCCAAGAAGCAGGGCTCGCTTGCCAAGGGCCGTGACGGGAGGCAAGACGGTGCCGGCGAACAGGCGAAAGCGGACCATGGCGGCGGAAGTGGCTGGAAAATCACCGGAATCGGCTCAAAAGGGCGGCCTGGCGGCACGCCTGGCCCGGGAAATCACCGGCGATGTCCTGTTCGACCGCTTCAGCCGTGGCCGTTACGCCACCGACGCCTCGTTCTACCAGATCGTGCCGGCCGGCGTGGTCGTGCCCAGGACCATGGGCGAGGCCTTGCTGGCGCTGGCGATCGCCCGCGACGAGGGGCGCAAGGTCACCCCGCGGGGCGGCGGCACCTCGCAATGCGGCCAGACCGTCAATGACGGGATCGTGGTCGATCTGTCGAAACACCTGAACCGCATCCTTTCGCTCGACGTCGAAGGCCGCACCTGCGTGGTCGAGCCCGGCATCGTGCTCGACGATCTCAACCGCCAGCTCAAAAAGCATGGCCTGTGGTTCCCGGTCGACGTCTCCACGGCTTCGCGCGCCACCATCGGCGGCATGGCCGGCAACAATTCCTGCGGCGGACGCAGCTTGCGCTACGGCACCATGCGCGACAACACGCTGTCGATGGAGGCCGCCCTCGCCGACGGCACCTTGAGCCGTTACGGCGAGGTGTCGCGCGATCTCTCCGATCTCGACGCCGGCAACAGCGCACGCGCCCTGTTCCGCGACATGCTCGATCTCGGCACGCGCGAGGCCGATGAGATCGCCGCGCGGTTTCCCAAAGTGCAGCGCCGCGTCGGCGGCTACAATCTCGATGCGCTGGTGCCGCGCAATGCGCGCAACAACATGGCGCACCTCCTGGTCGGCTCCGAGGGCACGCTGGCCTTCACCACCAAAGTCGAGCTGAAGCTGTGGCCCGTGATCCGCAACAAGGCGCTGGGCGTCTGCCATTTCGGCAGCTTCTACGAGGCGATGGATGCGGCCCAGCACCTCGTCAAGCTGAAGCCGATCGCGGTGGAGCTGGTCGACCGCACCATGCTCGCGCTCGGCCGCGACATCGCGATGTTCCGCCCCATCATCTCTGCCGCCATCAAGGGCGATCCGGACGCCGTGCTGGTGGTCGAATTCGCCGAAGAAGACCAGGCGGACAACGTCCTCCGTCTCAAACAGCTCGGTGAGCTCATGGGTGATCTCGGCTTCGGCTGGACCAACGACAAACGCAAATGGGGCGGCGTCGTCGAGATCACCGAGCCTGCATTGCAGAGCGGCATCGCCGATTTCCGCGCCGCCGGCCTCAACGTCATGATGTCGATGAAGCAGGAGGGCAAGCCGGTCTCTTTCGTCGAGGATTGCGCGGTGCCGCTGCCGCACCTCGCCGACTACACCGCACGGCTGAACGAGGTGTTTGCCAAACACGGCACCAGCGGCACGATGTATGCACACGCCTCCGAAGGCTGCCTGCATGTGCGCCCGGTGCTGAATTTGAAGCTGGAGAAGGACGTCAAGGCGATGCGCGCCATCGCCGAAGAGGCCTTCGCGCTGGTGCGCGAGTACAAGGGCTCGCATTCCGGTGAGCATGGCGACGGCCTGGTGCGCTCCGAGTTTCACGAGACGATGTTCGGCGAACGCCTCGTTGCCGACTTCAGGGAGGTGAAGCAGCGCTTCGATCCCGATGGCGTGCTCAATTCCGGAAAGATCGTCGATGCGCCGAAGATGGACGACCGCTCGCTGTTCCGCTTCAAGCCCGACTATCGCGTCGGCGAGCTAAAGACGAAGCTCGACTGGTCGGCTTATCCCGGCGCCGGCGGCGGTTTCCAGGGCGCGGTCGAGATGTGCAACAACAACGGCGCCTGCCGCAAGCTCGAGGGCGGCGTGATGTGCCCGTCCTACCGCGC
Source organism: Bradyrhizobium sp. AC87j1 (assembly GCF_002936975.1). NCBI lineage: Bacteria > Pseudomonadati > Pseudomonadota > Alphaproteobacteria > Hyphomicrobiales > Nitrobacteraceae > Bradyrhizobium > Bradyrhizobium sp. AC87j1. The sequence goes on along the minus strand of NZ_PTFE01000003.1, from coordinate 180,248 downwards.
CACGCGCAACGAGAAGGACGTCACCCGGGGCCGCGCCAACACGCTGCGGCTCGCGATCTCGGGTCAGCTCGGCCCGGATGCGCTTTCGTCCGACGAGATGATGGAAACGCTCAAACTCTGCGTCTCCTGCAAGGCCTGCCGCCACGAATGCCCGACCGGCGTCGACATGGCCAAGATGAAGATCGAGGTGCTGGCCGCGCGTGCCGCCTCGCACGGCCTGACATTGCGCGACCGCCTGGTCGGCTATCTCCCGCGCTATGCCGGCCTCGCATCGCGGCTAGCGCCGCTGGCCAATTTGCGCAACCGCAGCCCGCTGCTCCGAAAGCTGTTCGAACGCTTTGCCGGCATCAGCGCGCGCCGCGCCCTGCCCGCCTTCCGCAGCGACGTTTTTGCGCCAGCGGCTGACGTGGTCGGGCCCGTTGATGGCCGTGAGGTCGTGCTGTTCGCCGACACCTTCAATCGCATCTATGAGCGCGAGAACCTCGATGCCGCCCTGCGCGTGCTCGCGGCCGGCGGTTATCGCGTGCATCTGCCGAAGCCCACCAGCGGCGGCCGCCCGCTCTGCTGCGGCCGCACCTTCCTCTCCGCCGGCCTCGTCGATGAAGCCAGGGTCGAGCTCGATCGGCTGGTCGCTGCCTTTGCGCCCTTTGCCGCGCGCGGCGTGCCGATCGTCGGCCTCGAGCCGAGCTGCCTGTTGACGCTGCGCGACGAGCTCGCCTCGCTGCGCAAGGACAACGACGCCAAGGCGGTCGGCGCCCATGCGCTGACCTTCGAGGAATTTCTGGTGCGCGAGGCCGAGGCCGGCCGGCTGCAACTGCCGCTCGGCACCGTCGCTGAGAAGGCCGTCGTGCACGGCCATTGCCATCAAAAATCCTTCGGCGCCTTCAAGCCGGTCGAGCAGGTGTTGCGCCTCGTCCCGGGCCTTGAGGTCGAGACCATCGAATCGAGCTGCTGCGGCATGGCCGGCGCGTTCGGCTATGGCGCGGACACCTATGATGCCTCGATCGAGATGGCCGAGCTGTCGCTGCTGCCCGCCGTGCGGCGCGCAGACCCGACGACTCTCGTCGTCGCCGACGGCACCTCCTGCCGCCATCAGATCCATGACGGCGCCCAGCGCGAGGCGCTTCACGTCGCGCGCGTGCTGGCGATGAGCCTCGATCGTACTGAGACCAATTCCACCTCAACTGCTGCAAAGGAAACCAGCCATGGCTGACCTCACGCTCGACACCGCCCGCAAGATCCTCGACGCCGCCTTCGCGAAGGCCGGCGAACTCAAGCTGAAGCCGCTGGTCGTCACCATCCTCGACGCGCGCGGCGTGCTCAAGCTCGCCGCGGCGCAGGACGGCACCAGCCTGATGCGCGGCGAGATCGCGCACGGCAAGGCCTATGGCGCGCTCGCCATGGGCATGGGCTCGCGGGCGCTGTTCCAGCGCGCCCAGGAGCAGGCCTTTTTCATCGACGCCGTGAACACGATTGCCAAGGGCGCGCTGGTGCCGGTCCCCGGCGGCGTCCTGATCATGGACGGCGCGACGCTGCTCGGCGCGGTGGGTGTCTCCGGTGATACCTCCGACAATGACGAGGCCTGCGCGGTGGCGGGTATCCAGGCGGCGGGGCTGAAGCCCAACGCGGGGTAACATGCCGTAGGGTGGGTTAGCACTGTGGGCGCGCAAGGCGCGACCCGCAGGGCGTAACCCACCTCTTCTTTCTCGGCGGCAGCAGAAGCGGTGGGTTACGCTACGCTAACCCACCCTACGAGTTGTGTGCGCGGTTGCGCCCCCTCACCTTCCCGTCCAGACCGGCTTCCGCTTCTCGCTGAACGCCTTCAGGCCTTCCTTGGCGTCCTCGGTCATCGCGAGCAGCGCGATCTGGCTTTCGGTGTAGGCGATGCTCTCGTCGAATGACATCGAGGCGATGGCGCGCATGGCGTATTTGCCGCGGCGGATCGCGGTCGGGGATTTGTCGACGATGCGGCCGATCAGCCAGTCGACCTTGGCATCGAGCCCGGCGGTGGGCACGACGTAGTTGAGCAGGCCCGCGCCCAGCGCCGTCTTTGCATCGAACGGCTCGCCGGTGAGCGCCCATTCGTTGACGAGGCGCGGCGGCGCAATGGTCTGCAGCAGGCTCAGCACCTGCATCGGGAACACGCCAACCTTCACCTCCGGCAGGCCGAAGACGACGTGATCGGCCGCGACCGCCATGTCGGTCATGCAGAGCAGGCCCATCCCGCCGGCCATGCAGACGCCGCCGACCCGCGCAATCGCCGGCTTGGTGGCGTTCTGTGACAAACGTAACAGATCGGCATAGTCGACATTTGGTTTGGAATGATCCATCGCGAAAGCCGCGCCGGAATTCTGCAGATCGGCGCCCGCGCAGAACGCCTTGTCGCCCGCGCCCGTCAGCACGATGACGCGGACGTCCTTGTCGTCGTGCGCGTCGCGATAGCCTTTGGTGATGCCGGCGATGACCTCGCCGTTCAGCGCGTTACGTTTCTCCGGCCGGTTGATGGTGATCCAGAACGCCTGCCCGCGCTTCTCTGTGATGATTGCTGTGGTGTCGGTCATGGTACGCTCGCTTCCTTGCCATCCGTTTTGCAGCCATTTGCGGCAGGACGGGCGGCGCGCGCAAGGGCAATCTGCAACGCCGTGTCACCATAGCGTGTGGGCGCAAATTCGCTTGGCGATTGAATTGCGGGTGACTGCCGTTATCCTGACTGGAGATTTTGATCACCGATGAGCCATTTCATGCGCGCCGCGATGATTTCATTGCTGACAGGCTTGCTCGCGCTGAGCACAGCGCCCGCAAGCCACGCGGCCGATGCCGCGAAACTGGCGCTGGTGATCGGCAACGCGAGATATCCCGACAACGAGTTCGTGCTGAACGACGTCGCCAACGACGCCCAGGACGTCACTGAAGAATTGAAGCGCGACGGCTTCGTCGTCGACCGGCAGAGCACTCTCACGGCCGACGGCATGCGGCAGGTGCTGGATCGCTTCTATGCCCGGATCGAACGCGGCGCGGTGGCGCTGATCTTCTTCGACGGTTTTGCCATCCAGTCCAACCGGCAGACCTATTTGCTCCCGGTCGACGCCCAGATCTGGACCGAGCCGGACGTGGCGCGCGACGGCTTCAGCCTCGACAGCATCCTCGCCGAAATGAACACGCGCGGTGCCGCGATCAAGATCGCGCTGATCGACGCCTCGCGCCGCAACCCGTTCGAGCGACGTTTCCGCGCTATTCGGCGGGCCTTGCGCCGGCGATCGCGCCGAGCAATTCGCTCGTGCTCTACTCCGCCGCGCTCGGTGCGGTCGCGGCCAGCAGCAAGACCGAGCACGGCCTGTTCGTCGCCGAACTGCTGCGCGAGATGCGTGCGCCGAACATCAGCGCCGAGCAGGCCCTGACCAACACCAAGAACGGCGTCGTCGCCGCCACCAAGCGCGAGCAGGTGCCGTGGCTGTCGTCCTCGCTGACCACGGAATTCTCGTTCGCAGGTTCGGTGACGCAGCCGCCCGACAACAAGATCGGCGACCCGACCAAGCCGGAGCCTCAGAAACCCGAGCCGCAGAAACCGGTCTGCGAGGCACCGCAAGCAGAGCCGCCCCCGAGCGCGGACGATCTCGCCAGGGATCCCGTCATCGCCGATCTCAGCCGCAAGATCGCGGCGAATGCCAATGACGTCGCCTCGCGCTACAAGCGCGGTCAGGTCTATGCGATCAAGCGCGCCTACGCGCTCGCCATGCAGGATTTCGACCTCGTGATCCGTCGCAATCGTGGGGATGGCGAGGCGCTCAACAATCGCTGCTGGACGCGCGCGGCGACCGGCGATCTGCAGGGTGCGCTCGCCGACTGCAATCTGGCGCTCCAGGTCGATCCCGGATTGAGCGATGCGCTCGACAGCCGCGGGCTCGTCAACCTCAAGCTCGGCCGGACCACTGAGGCGATCAAGGACTACACCGACGCGATCCAGCGCAACCCGCGCTCGTCATCGTCGCTGTTCGGCCGCGGCATCGCCACCCGCAAGAACGGCGGCGACGGCGCCACCGATATCGCGCAGGCAAAGTCCATGAACCCGAATATTGCGAAGGAGTTCGCGGGCTACGGCGTCACCGAGTGCAGCCCCTAAGCGGTCGCAGCCTTCCTGATCCAGACCTTGTTGTCGTGGAACGCGGCCCCGCCGATCGGCGCCACGGCTTCGGCTCCCGTCAGCATGTTGATGCCGCGGCCGCCGATATGGTTCTTGTTGGGATGAACGGACTCGGCGATCAGCACGCCGCGCCGCACGCCGTCGAACAGCGTCGCCACCAGCGTGGTCTCGCCGCGAGGATTGCCGAGCGTCACCGCATCGCCCTCGGCGATGTCGAGCGCGGCGGCATCCAGCGGATGGATCATCACGCTCGCCTTGCCCTCGCGTGCCTGCGAGGACGGCGTCTCGTTGAAGGTCGTGTTGAGGAAGCTGCGCGAGGGGCTGGTCGCGAGCCGGAACGGATGGGCCTGGTCGGTGTGCTCGATCACCGCCCAATGGTCCGGCAGCGACGGCATCTTGTCGAAATCGCCCATGGTCACGCCGAACGGCGGATGCGCCCAATCGGCTTTGAAGTGGAATTTCCGGTCCGCATGGGCAAAGCCGTCGAGATAATGCGAGGTGCGGAAGTCCGGTTGCAGGTCGCGCCAGATGTCGGCTTCGAGGCCGCCGATGTCGCCGTGGTTGCTCAGCCTCAAGGTCGCGTCGATCAATTCGCGCGGCGTCATCTCGAAACCTTGATGCCTGGCACCGAGCCGCGGCGCCAGGGCCTGCAGGACCTCGTGGTTGGAGCGGCATTCGCCGGGCGGATCGATCAGCTTCGGTCCGACCGAGATGTGCTGATGGCCGCCGCCGTAATAGAGATCGTCATGCTCCATGAACATGGTCGCCGGCAGCACGATGTCCGCCATTTGCGCCGTCTCGGTCATGAACTGCTCGTGCACCGCGACGAACAGGTCCTCGCGCGCAAAGCCCTGCCTGACCAGCGCCTGCTCCGGCGCCACCGTCATCGGATTGGTGTTCTGGATCAGCATCGCCTTGACCGGGCCCTTGCCACGCAGGGCTTCGGCATCGCCGGTGAGGATACGGCCGATCTTGGACTGGTCCAGCGCACGGATGCTCTGGTCGATGGCGTCGTGGCCCTCGATGATGGATTCGTTGAAATGCCACAGCGCGTAATTGTTGAAGAAGGCGCCGCCGCCTTCATATTGCCAGGCGCCGGTCACCGCGGGAATGCAATTTGCCGCGTGCATCTGCGTGGCACCGTTGCGGCTGCGCGTAAAGCCGTAGCCGAAGCGGAAGAAGGTGCGCTTGGTCTCGCCAACCGCTTTCGCGAAGGCTTCGATTTCGGCCACCGGCACGCCTGAAATCGCGGACGCCCACTCCGGCGTGCGCGTCTCCAGATGCGCTTCGAGCTCGGCGGGGCAGTCGGTGTATTTGTCCAGATAGGCGCGGTCGGCATAGCCGTCGCGGAACAGGACATGCATGACGCCGCAGGCAAAGGCGCCGTCGGTGCCGGGCCGCAGGATGATCTTGATATCAGCCTGCTTCATGGTCTCGTTGTCGTAGATGTCGATCGCCGCAATTTTCGCGCCGCGCTCCTTGCGCGCACGGGAGGCGTGCGTCATCACGTTGACCTGCGTGTTGACGGGATTGGTGCCCCAGATCACGACGAGGTCGGACAGCGCCATCTCGCGCGGGTCGACGCCGGCGATCTTGCCGGTACCAATCGCAAAGCCGATGCGCGCGACATTGGCGCAGATGGTCTGATAGAAGCGCGAGTATTTTTTCACGTGCGTGAGGCGGTTGAGGCCGTCGCGCATCACGAGGCCCATCGTGCCGGCGTAGTAATAGGGCCAGATCGATTCCGCGCCGAACTCGCGTTCGGCTTGATTGAAGCGACGCCCGATCTCGTCCAGCGCCTCGTCCCAGGAGATGCGCGCGAATTGCCCCGAGCCCTTCGGCCCAATGCGGCGCATCGGAAACGTGACCCGCTCGGGGTGATGGATGCGCTCGGCGTAGCGGGCAACCTTGGCGCAAACGACGCCGGCCGTGTAGGTCTGCTTTTTCGAACCGCGGACACGGCCGATGCTGCGGCCCTCGACCACCTCGACATCGAGGGCACAGGCCGACGGGCAATCATGCGGACAGGTCGAATGGCGGATTTCGATTTTGGCGTGCTGGTTCATGTCCCAGTTCGTAACACCAAAATACCGGCCAGCCGAGCGCATTTATCCGGCACGCCCCATGCGATTTGCTCAAAGCGCGCGCGCCGCGGGTTCCTGCTGCAAGCGCGAAGGCGGCGCGGTCACACCGAAAACCGCGCGATATTCCCTGATACAATCGGCTTTGTGAGCCGTCGACAGTCCGCATTCCCTGCCGCTACAGTGCCGGCCAACAAGAAAGATATCAGGGAGGTGGGCATGATCGCCCGAAGATCCGTGCTGGCATTGGCGGCCGGCCTGCTTGCCGCATTCTCCGCAGCCCCCTCATTCGCGCAGGATTATCCCAGCCATTCGGTCCGTATCGTCGTGCCGTTCGGCGTCAGCGGGCCGGCCGACGTCGCCGCCCGGCTGATCGGCAACGTGCTCCAGGAGAGTTTTGGTCAGCCCTTCGTGGTCGAGAACCGCACCGGCGCCGGCGGCGTCATCGGCACCGTGGAAGCTGTGAAGTCGCCGGCCGACGGCTACACGCTGCTGATGATGTCCAACACACAGACCGCGAATGAATCGCTGCTGACGGCGGACAAGCGAAAATACGAGCTGATGCGCGACCTCGCGCCGATCGCGCCGGTGAATTATTCCGATCTCGTCATCGTGGTGAACCCGCAGGTCCCGGCGAAGACGCTGGCCGAGTTCATCGCGCTCGCCAAGGCGCAGCCGGGCAAGCTGAATTACGCTTCCTCGGGCCAGGGCACGCCCTATCACATGGCCGGCGAGTTGTTCAAAGCCATGGCCGGCATCGATGTCGTGCATGTTCCCTATCGCAACAGCGGCGAGGCGCGCAGCGGCGTGATCGGCGGACAGGTGCAGATGATGATCGACGCGGTGCCGGCGATGGCGCCGAACATCGCCGAAAATCAAGTCCGCGCGCTCGCCACGACCGGCAAGCAGCGTTCGACCGTGCTGCCGAACGTACCGACGGCAGGCGAAGCCGGTGTAGCAGGCTACGAGGCGACCATCTGGCTCGGCCTGATGGCGCCGGCCGGCACGCCGAAGCCCGTGATCGACAAGCTCAATGCTGCCGTCAACGCAATGGTGAAGCGGCCCGACATCGTCAAGCTCTGGACAGAACAGGGCGCCGTACCCATGTCGATGACGCCGGAACAGTTCGACAAATTCCTGCGCGGCGACATCGAGAAATGGGCCGACGTCGTCAAGAAGTTCGACAAGTCCTGAGGCCGTACTGCTCATGCCCTCCGTTCAATTCCGCCTCAACGGCGCAGCGATCGCCTTGGACGCTGATCCGGACCGGATGCTGCTCGATGTGCTGCGGAGCCGGCTCGGCCTCACCGGTGCGCATTTCGGCTGCGGCGCCAATGAGTGCGGCGCCTGTTACGTCATGGTCGATGGCCGTGCGATGGCTTCCTGCGACATGCCGATGTGGTCGGTCGCTGACAAGGACGTCGTCACGGTGGAAGGCCTCGGGACAGTGGAGCAGCCGCACCCGCTGCAACGCGCCTTCATCGCCGAACAGGCGATGCAATGCGGCTACTGCGTATCCGGAATCCTCGTCAGCGCGGCGGCACTGCTGAAGCGCAATCCGTCCCCGACGGAGGCAGAGGTCAGAGCCGCACTGGATCGCAATCTGTGCCGCTGCGGGTCGCACAACCGCATGGTCCGCGCCGTGTTGCGTGCGGCAGCAGAGATGGCGGCATCATGAGCACGTCGTCCCCTGCCCCAAAACTGCCGGTTAGCCTCGCGGCCAATCCCAAGCTGTCATCATGGGTGCGATTCACCGATGACGGCCGTGTGGCGATCTCGCCCGGCAAGGTCGAAATCGGCCAGGGAATCGTCACGGCGCTGGCGCAGATCGCGGCGGACGAGCTCGATGTCGAGATCGTCCGGATCGAGATGATCCGTGCCTCGACGGCGACGAGCCCGAACGAAGGCGTCACCTCGGGCAGTCTCTCGATCCAGCAGTCCGGCCGCGCGCTGCGCCAGGTCTGCGCCGAGGTACGCCAGCGCTTCCTTCGTGCGGCATCGGAACGTCTCGGCGTCGATGCCGCGCTGCTCGATATCGATGACGGCACCATCTCGGGTCCCGGCAATGTCAGGACCAGCTATTGGGAGTTGATGGACGAGGTCTCGCTCGACCACGACGCAACCGCAGGCCCGACAGCGAAGAGTGCCGCCAGGCGCACCATCGCCGGACATTCGGTCCAGCGTGTCGACATTCCCGACAAGGTGTTCGCGCGGCCGCGTTTCATCCACGACCTTGCGCTGCCGGGCCTTATGCACGGACGCGTGCTGCGGCCGGATATCTCGGGCGCCAAACTGATCGCGCTGAATGAGGATGCTGCACGCGCCGTCCCCGGCCTCGTTGCGATCGTCCGCGACGGCGGCTTTGCCGGCGTGGTTGCCGACAACGAGGCGGCGGCGGACGCGGCCCTCAAGGCTCTGCGCAAGGGCGCGACATGGTCGCCCGGCGAGCCGCTGCCGGACGAAGACGATCTGGCGGGCTTTTTGAAGAGCCAACCGGTCGAGACCACCGTCATCGACACCAAGGCGGCGGGGCCGGCGGACAAGCCCGCCCAAACACTCCGCCGGCAATACACCCGCCCCTACATCGCCCACGCCTCGATCGCCCCGTCCTGCGCCATGGCACAATGGGGCGGCGATCGTGTCCATGTCTGGACGCACAGCCAGGGCGTCTACCTGCTGCGCGCCGATCTCGCGATCGTCCTCAAGCTGCCCGCGGAGAACATCGTCGTCGAGCACATCGAGGGCGCCGGCTGCTACGGACACAATGCGGCCGATGACGTCGCGCTGGATGCCGTGCTGCTGGCCAAGGCGGTCGGTGGCCGTCCGGTGCGCGTGCAGTGGTCACGCCACGACGAGATGTCCCACGCGCCGTTCGGCGCGGCGATGGCCATCGAGATCGAGGCCGATCTCGACGCCGACAACGAGATTACCGGCTGGCGCCACGCGATCTGGAGCAACGGCCATGCGGCACGGCCGGGACGCGCGGCGCAGCCGGCGCTGCTCGCGGCAACCGAGATCGCCAATCCCTATCCCCGCATGATCTCGACCAACCCGCCGGCCGCCAATGGCGGCGGCGGTGACCGCAACTCCGTTCCGCTCTATGACTTCCCGGCCTGGACGATCACGAGCCACCGGCTGCTGACCATGCCGGTGCGCACCTCGGCGCTGCGGACGCTTGGCGGGCAAGGCAATGTGTTCGCCATCGAGTCCCTGCTCGACGAGATCGCTGCCCTGCGTGGCGAAGATCCGATCGCATTCCGGCTGCGGCATTTGCGTGACGAACGGGCGCGCGATGTCATCAGCGCCGCCGCGCGACGTGCCGGATGGAAGCCGCAGCGGCGATCGGGCATCGGTCACGGCGTCGGCTTTGCCCGCTACAAGAACATGGGCGCCTATTGCGCCGCGATTGCCGAGATCGAGGGCACCGACGATATCCGTGTCAAGCGGCTGACGCTTGCAGTCGACGTCGGCGAGGCCATCAATCCGGACGGCGTGGTCAACCAGATCGAGGGCGGCGCGATCCAGGCCACGAGCTGGGTGCTGAAGGAGCGCGTGCGCTTTGACCGGACCAGCATCACCTCGACATCATGGACGGACTATCCGATCCTGACATTTAGCGAGGTGCCGGCCGTGGATGTCGAGATCATCCAGCGGCCGGAGATCGAGCCCGTCGGCGCCGGCGAAGCGGCCCACGGTCCGGTGACGGCGGCGATCGCGAATGCGGTGTATGATTGCCTCGGCGTCCGCGTGCGCGACCTGCCGATCACGCGCGACAAGATCATTGCAGCGATGGAGCGTGCGCCTTGACGACAGTGAACGTTTTGAGCGGAGGCGCGGCACAAGGCCTGGTGCGCGGCGTCACCGAGGCTTTCAAGGCGCAAACCGGCTTCGGTATCGACGGCGAGTTTGGCGCGGTCGGCGTGATGGCGGACAAGCTGCGCGCGAGCACGCCGGCCGATCTTGTGATCCTGACGCAGGCACTGCTTGCGAGGCTGGCCGAGGAGAAGCTCGTCGTCCCCCCCTCGATCACGGATGTCGGCCGGGTCGAGACCGCGCTGGCGGTCCGGAGCCGCGATGCCAAGGTGACGGTGAAGACCGAGGCCGATCTGCGCGAGGTGCTGCGCAGCGCCGACGCAATCTACGTCCCTGACACCAAGGCCTCGACCGCGGGACAGCATTTCGCAAAAGTGCTGGACCAGCTCGGCATCGCCTATGAGGTGGCATCGCGCCTCAAGATATTTCCGAACGGCGCAACGGCGATGCGGGAGCTCGCGGCGTCCGCGGCGACGCGGCCGATCGGATGCACGCAGGCGACCGAGATCATCGCGACAGACGGCATTGCACTGTCAGGGGCGCTGCCGCCCGGCTGCGAACTCGTGACGATGTACACGGCCGGCGTGACAGCGCGGGCAGCGCATCCGAAAGAGGCGGCGGCGCTGATCGCGTTGCTGACCGGCGCAGATCGGAAGGACCTGCGCCGGCGCGCCGGCTTTACCGGCTAGAGCCGATGACGCCCTATTTGTGCAGCTGGGTGAGGCCTGTCGGCGGGCCGTCGACGGCGGTCCAGCCGCCATCGACGAACATCGTGCTGCCGCTGACATAGCTCGCGGCGTCCGAAGCGAGATAGGCCACTGCAGTCGCGACCTCGTCGGCGCTGCTCCAGCGGTTGAACACGGTATGGCCGGCGTAGAGATTATAGATGTCGGGGCGCTGCTTGAACGGGCCGGTCAGCGCGGTCTCCGCGATGCTTGGCGCGATTGCGTTGACGCGCACGCCGGCATGGCCGACCTCGGAGGCAAAGCCCTTCACCAGCAGGCCGATCGCCGCCTTGGTCGAGCCGTAGACGCCGAGGCCCGGCTCGATGGTCACCGCGCGCACCGACGAGCAGGCGATGATGCTGCCGCCCTTTTGCGCGACCATGATGCGGCCGAAGGCCTGGAAGAACCACACCGTGCCCTTGACGTTGAGGTTGAGGACACGGTCGAGATCCTCCTCGGTGTAGTCGAGGATGGTCTTGCGGATGTTGAGCCCTGGCGTCGTCACCGCGATGTCGAGCCGCGTGAATTTCTGCATCACGCTTTTAGCCAACGCACTGACGTCTGCAGCGCTCGCGGCGTCACAGCTGGCTGCTTCGGCCCAGCCGCCCTTGTCGCGAATGCCGGCGGCGGTCGCCTCCGCGGCGTCAAGCGCGCGATCGGCGCAGACGACGCGGGCCCCTAACCCGGCCAGCGCCTCGGCCGACGATTTGCCGATGCCCGATGCGGCGCCGAGCACCACGGCCGTCTTGCCGGTGAGATCAAAGAGCTTGCGATAGTCAGTCACTGATAGCTTCTCCTGTAGCTGCTAGCCCTTGTAACCCATGAGCAGGCGGGGCAGCCACAGCGAGAATGCAGGGACGTAGGTCACGAACATCAGTGCTGCGATCAGCGCGGCGTAGAACGGCAGGATGGTGCGCATCACCGCGCCCACCGAAATGCCGCCAATGGCGCAACCGACGAACTGCGTGGTTCCGACCGGCGGGGTGTTCAGCCCGAGGGCGCAATTGATCAGCATCAGCATGCCGAACTGCACCGGATCCATGCCCGCCTTCATCGCGATCGGCAGGAAGATCGGGGTGCAGATCAGGATGGTCGCCGCCATGTCCATGAACGTGCCGAGCACGAACAGGATGACGTTGATGAGCAGGAAGATGACCCAGGGCTGCGTGGAGACCTTGCTCATCAGGTCGCCGGCGAGGTCGGCCACCTCGTAGAGCCCCATCAGGTACTGGAACATGGTGGAGACGCCGATCAGCAGCAGCACCACGCCCGTCGTCTTCACCGCTTTGGCGGCGGCGCGCAGGAAGTTGCTCCAGGTCATGGTGCGGTAGATGAAGAACGTCAGCAGCATCGTGTAGGTGACCGCGACGGCGGCAGATTCTGTAGCCGTGAAGACGCCGGACAGGATGCCTGCCAGGATGATGCCGACGATCAAAAGGCCCGGCAGCGCGGCCGCGAGCGAGCGGAAAACCTCGGCCCAGCCCGGGAACTTGCCGGCCGGATAGCCGCGCTTCACGGCAACGCCATAAGCGGCGACCAGCATGCACGCCATCAACACGATTGCCGGCAGGAGGCCCGCGGCGATCAGCGCGCCGATCGATACCTTGCCCCCGGCTGCCAGGGCATAAATGATCATATTATGGCTGGTCGGCATCAGCGCGCCCACCAGCGAGGCGTGGGTCGTGACATTGACGGCGTAGTCGGTGTCGAACCCCTCCTTCTTCATCATCGGGATCATCACCGCGCCCATCGCCGACACGTCGGCCACGGGCGATCCGGAGACGCCGCCGAACAGGGTGCAGGCGACCACGTTCGACATGCCGAGCCCGCCGCGGATGTGCCCGACGAGATTCTTGGCGAGCTGCACGATCTTGTCGGCGACGCCGCCATGCAGCATCAGCTCACCGCTGAAGACGAAGAACGGGATGGCAAGGAACGAGAAGATGTTCATCCCCGACATCATCTGCTGGAAGATGACGGCGACCGGCAGACCCTCGTAGAGGATGGTGCAGATCGCCGAGAGACCGATGGCGAAGGCAACCGGGACGCCGAGGATCAGGAAGCCGAAAAACGTCGCGCCGAGGATGATCAGTTCCATGAGGGGACGACCTCTTCGCCGCGCAAGAGAGCAATGATGTGCTCGATTGAAAAGGAGACGATCAGGACGCCGGAGGCGATCAGCGGGACGTAGCGGATGACCTCGGGCAGGCCGAGATTGGGGATCTTCACGGTCCCCACGGATGCCCCGAGAATCCAGCCATTATAGGCCATCGCGACGCCAAACGCGGCCACCAGGACGTGGATGACGAGCTCGATCTTCTCTCGCGCGTGGTCGGGCAGCATCACCAACAGGCTGTCCATTCCGATGTGTCCGGCATCGCGCACGCCGACGGCGGCGCCGATCAGGGTGACATACAGGATGAGAACCAGCGCAAGGTTCTCCGTCCAGGTCGGGCTCGAATTGAGCACGTAACGACCGAACACCTGGTAGAACACGACGGTGACGATGAGGAGCAGCCCGCTCACGGACAAATACATGCCTGCGCGCGCGACGACGGCATTGACGCGCGACAGCAAGCCGGTCGCCGGGCGTGCCACGACTGCCCCCTGCTCGTGATCTGCGACGTGTGGGTCTGTCATTCCCGCGCCTCCTTGCGAGGGTCCGGGTCGCCTTGGCCGCGACGCCGGACCCGACGCTGTGGTGTTACTTCGTGTCCTGGATACGCTTGACGAGGCCCTGCAGCTTCTCGTCACCGGCGAACTTCTGGTACACCGGCTTCATCGCGTCGACGAATTCCGCCTTGTTGGCGATCGTCACGACCTGAACGCCGGCGGCCTCGACCGTCTTGCGGGACGCCTGCTCACGCTCGTCCCAGAGCTTGCGCATGACGGGCACCGATTCCTTGGCCGCCTTGCGGACCATCGCCTGATCCTCCTTGCTCAGCGTGTCCCAGACCTTCTTGGACATCACCAGAACTTCGGGCGCCAGGGAGTGCTCGGTGATGTTGTAGAATTTGGCGGCCTCGAAATGGCGCGACGACTCGTAGGAGGGCCAGTTGTTTTCGGCTGCATCCACCAGGCCGGTCTTGAGCGCGGTATAGACCTCGCCATACGGCATCGGCGTCGGGTTGGCGCCGAGGCTCTGGATCATGCCGACCCACAAATCGGACTGCTGAACGCGAATCTTCAGACCCTTCAGGTCCGCGAGCGACTTGACCGGCGCCTTCACGGTGTAAATGGACCGGGCGCCGCTGTCGTAATAGGCAAGGCCGACCAGACCTGCGGGCTCCATGGCCGCCAGGATCTCATCGCCGATCGGCCCGTCAAGAACCGTGCGCATATGCTGGGTGTCGCGGAAGACGAAGGGCAGGCACAACGCGACGGTTTCCGGCACGAAGTTGTTGAGCGGCGATGCGTTGATCCGCATCATATCGAGTGCACCGATCTTGAGCTGCTCGATGGTGTCCTTCTCGGAGCCCAGGGCGCCGTTCGGAAACACCTTGACGCCGAGCTTGCCGCCGCTCGCCGCCGCGAGCTGCTTGCCCATGAACTTGACGGCCTCGACAGTCGGATAATCGGCGGGGTGCACGTCGGCGGAGCGGAAATCGCGGGCAGTCGCCAGGGGCGCTGAGAGCACCAATGCAACGGCTGCGATGATACCGGTGAGTGTCTTCATCTGGGCTTCCTCCTGGGTTGATTATGTCGTTGTCGGCAGGCTGCAGGCCGCCTTGGGTCGCTCCCCTTCAGGTGTGAAGTCAAGCGCCAATCTCGTCCCTAGGGCGCGCGGCATTCCATGTCCAAGCCAAATCCGGCATTGATCGATGCAGCAGTTGCATCGATCGATCTGGCGCAATTCGCGTCGTTGTGGAAGCCGGCGGGACGGCTTGCGTCGCCGGCACGTGACTTGACCCGACCAGGAGAGGCCCCTCAAGATGTCCGAAACAGCGGACTATTTCGAAGGAATGCCCATGCCGCGGAAGCTGATCGATATCTCGGTGCCGCTCAGAAACGACGTGACGGCCGATCCGCCGGGCAACCATCCGACCATCCAATACATCGATCACCAGCAGGGCCTGCCGCGCATGCTGCAGTTTTTCGACGGCCTCAAGGCGCAGGATTTGCCCGATGGCCAGGGCTGGGCCGTCGAGCAGGTCTCGCTGTCGACCCATAACGGCACGCATCTCGATGCGCCCTGGCATTTCCATCCGACCATGAACCGCGGCGAGCGGTCATGGACGATCGACGAGGTGCCCCTGGAATGGTGCTTTCAGCCCGGCGTGAAGCTCGACTTCCGGCATCTGCCCGACGGCTACGTCGCGAGCGCGGACGATGTCGAGACGGAGCTGAAGCGCATCGGGCACACGCTGTCGCCGCTGGAGATCGTGGTCGTCAACACCAGCGCCGGCGCCAAATTCGGCAACGCCGACTACGTCAATTCCGGCTGCGGCATGGGCTATGAAGCCACCATGTATCTGCTCGAACGCGGCGTGCGGCTGACCGGCACCGACGGTTGGAGCTGGGACGCGCCGTTCCTCTACACCGCGAAGAAATATGCCGAAACAAAAGATGCCGGCCTGATCTGGGAGGGCCATAAGGCGGGACGGCACATCGGCTATTGCCATCTCGAGAAACTGCACAATCTCGACCAGCTGCCCCCGACCGGCTTCACGGTCTCATGCTTTCCGGTCAAGATCGAACGCGCCTCCGCGGGCTGGACCCGCGCGGTCGCCATCATCGACGGTTAGTTGCCGTCGAGGCCGCTTTCGACGAGTTCGCGCAATGCCTCAGTGTCGAGCACGACGATGGCGCCGTGCTCGAGACGAACCCAGTTACGGCCGGCCCAGGCGCGCAATTGCTTGTTGATGCTCTCGCGCGTCATCCCCACCATCTCGCTGATCTCCTGCTGCGTGATGGCGAGCGTGCCGCTGCCGGAGTCGAATTTGCGCTCCTCGGTGAGACCGAGCAGTGCGCTCGCCAACCGGCCCGGCAGATTCTGCAGGATGACCTGTTCGACCTGCTGGCTGGTCCAGCGCAGACGGGCGCAGAGCAGCTCGATGAATTTCATCGCCAGCGCCGGCTGGCTCTTCACGAACGGCAGGAAGTCCCGGCGATCGATGATGTAGAGCTCGCAATTGGTGTTGGCGGTCGCATCGGCCGACCGGGGAGCACCGTCGAGCACCGCGATCTCGCCGAAGATTTCTCCGGGACCGATCAGATTGAGAATGGCGTTCCGTCCGTCGGGCGACGAGGAGGAAATCTTCACTGTCCCCGTGATCACCGCGAACAGATTGTTGCCGGGATCGCCCTTGGCAGCGATCGTCGCGCCGCGCTTCACCGTGGTGTGCTTGGCATAGCGGCAGAGCTGATCGAGCGCGTCCGGCTCCAGATCCGCGAAGATCGGGTGCTTGCGCAGGACCGATAGTTTATTGCCCGCCGACTGTCGGGGGTCGCCGGTCTTGTCCTGAGGCACGCCGCGGGGCTCCTAAGACTGCGAGGCACTGAGTTCCTGCGTAGTCAACGTTATCAGGCTTTTCAACCGGAAAGCACCCGCGCGTTTTGTGGCAAATGCCGCGAAAAGGCCGCGTTCAAGCCGAAAGCCTGCATCCGAAGGCTGCGCCGATGCGGTCCGGTCGATGCAGAGTTGCAGGCAGCGCAAGCCGCGCTTGCGTTGAGGCGCTGGCGAAGGCCCAAGCCGGCCGAGCGTCGGCTGTTGGCGCGTCTGCAGACGGGCTATCAGGCTGCGGCCAGCGCCTCGGCACGGGCAGGATCGAGCAGGCTGATGCCGCCGTGAATGATCTCGATCACGCCGTGACGCTCCAGCTTGGTGAAGGTGCGACTGACGGTTTCGATGGTCAGGCCGAGATAGTCGGCGATGTCCTGACGGCTCATCGGAAGCGGGACCGTGTCGGACAGCCCCTTGAGCGCGACCTGCCTTTCCCGCCAGCCGAGCAGGAAGGTCGCGACCTTCTCGTCGGCCGAGCGGCGGCCGAGCAGGACCATATGGTCGCGTGCCTGGCTCAATTCGCGGATGGCCAGCTCGTTGATCCGCCTGAGCAGCTGCGGCCGGTCCTCGATGAAGCGGCCGAAGGGCGCTTTGGCAAACTGGCACACGGTCACCGCGCCGATCGCATCGGCCGAAAAATTGTGCCGGCCGGAGATGTTCATCCCCAGGAAATCGCCGGGCAAGGCAAAACCGACGATCTGCCGCCGGCCGTCGGGCAGCAGCTTGTATAGCCGCATGACGCCTTCGAGGACGTTGTAGAATGAGGTCGTGATGTCCTCCTCGGAGAACACGGTCTCGCCGGAGTCAAAATGAACGCGGCGTCCGAGATGCTCGAATTCCCTGAGCTCGGCCGCATCCAGCGACGAACAAACCGCCGCTCCGCGTATGGCGCAATCGCTGCAGAAATGCCCGTTCGGCTCAATCGTGACCACGGAAGCCTTCATCCACCGCTCCCCGCGCCGGCTGCTCCCGACACCGGGCCGAGTCCACCGCGCAGGTGCATTTTACTGCACTGCGCCAAAGCCAATTGACATTGATCAAATCTGAGTGGCATCCCCCGTCATATTCTGCGTCCAGACTTCGACGGGATCATTTTCCATGCTGCAAGCCGCCCTGCGTCACGGCCTGATTGGGCTGCTTCTGATGACGCCTGCGCTGGCGGCCCCGACCGCCGAACAACGCGGCAAGGCCTTCGCACGGGCCAATTGCGCACGCTGTCACGCGATCGACCGCGTCTCTCACAGCCCGCTCGAGGGCGCGCCTCCGCTGCGCACGCTGCACCAGCGTTATCCGATCGAGACCCTTGGTGAGGCGCTGGCCGAAGGGATCTACACCGGTCACGACGACATGCCGGCCTTCGAACTCAGTCCGGACCAGATCCACGATCTCCTGTCCTACCTGAAGACGCTGGAATAGACGGCGTCACATCGCCTGCACGCTCCACCCGATCAGCTCCTTGACGATGCGGGCGAAGGCCGCATCGAAGGCGGCGACTGCAGCGGCCGGCTCGACCTTGTCGAGCTTTTCGCTGGTCTCGATCAGGCGCGATGCCACCACCTTGCCGTTCTTGTCGACGATCCGCGCCGACAGTTCGATCTCCACCCGTGTCTCGCCCTCCGTGGCGATCCGAAAGCGCCGGATGTCGATCAGGAGCTGGTAATCCGCCTGACCGAGGTCGGTCGTGCGTAGCGGGGCGTGGGCGATGTCGTAATTCTCAAAACTGTCGATCAGGCGGGCCTGCACCAGTTTCGGAATGCTGTCGGCCCAGAGGAAATCCGCAAAGCCCGGTCTGTCCCCGACGGGCGCGAACAGCATGCGCTGGGTCTGCAGCATTGCGACCGCGCTCGGCTCGGGAATGGCCAGGGAGGCGGAGAGCGTCTTGCCGGCCGGCCCGAGATTCTTCGGCGTGCGCAGGTCGTAGGTGATTTTCTGCGCGGGCGTCCCGCCGCCGGTCATCTTCTCCAGGCCCGCAATGATGCCGTCGAGCTTGCCGGTATTGCGCGCCAGGCCGTCGGAGAACGTCTTGAAATTCGCGATGGTGTCCTTCAGCGGGCCGGAATTGTCCTGAAGCACCGTGTCGACCCGCCGCAGCGCATCGCGCGCCGCCTGCGTCATGCTCTGGCCGGCGCCGGCCTCCGCGATCAAGGTCACAGGCTCGCCTGCTTTGGCGACGATCGCGCCGCCCTCCAACGTCACCACCGGCACGCCGGTCAGGCCCTGGAATTCGAGGCCAACCCTGGTGTCGGAACGCACCGGCGTGACGGTCGCAACCGAGATCGTCGCATTGACGAAGCGCGGGTTATCCGGCGCGAGCCCGAGCTGGGTCACCTCACCGACACGGATGCCGTTGAACAGCACACCGGCGCCGACCAGCAGGCCTGGGACCGGCCCCTGGAATTGCACCTGGTAGTTCGTGCGCGGCCCGATGCCGCCGGTGTTGTTCAGCCAATAGACGAAGCCGAACACCGCGAGGATCGCGGCCAGCACGAAACTGCCGATCAGCACGTGGGGAGCGCGGGTTTCCATGTCTCATCTCATCTCGTGTTGCAGCATCTGCGAGCGCTTGCCGTGGAAATAGGCGCGCACCCAGGGATGCTCGGATTGCAGCAATTCGCGCATCGGGCCGATCGCCACGATCTTGCCGTCGGCCAGCGCGGCGACGCGGTCGCAGACCGTGGTCAGGCTGGCAAGGTCGTGGGTCACCATGAACACGGTCAGCCTCAGCGTCTTTTGCAGCGTCGTGATCAGTGCGTCGAAATCGCCGGCGGCGATCGGATCGAGGCCGGAGGTCGGCTCGTCCAGGAACAGGATCGGCGGATCGAGCGCGAGTGCGCGTGCCAGCGCCACGCGCTTGGTCATGCCGCCCGACAGCTCCGCCGGATATTTGTCGGCGTCCTGGGCGCGCAAGCCGACCATCTCGAGCTTGGCGATCGCGATCTCGTCCATCAGCTCCTGCGATAGGACGAGATTTTCGCGTAAGGGAAACTGGACGTTCTGGCGGACCGTCAGCGAGGAGAACAGCGCGCCTTGCTGGAACAGGATGCCCCATGTCGTGGCTGCGCCGCGGCCGTGGCCGCCGGTGGGCTGGCCCATGACCTCGATGGTCCCGCCCTGGCGCGGGATGAGGCCGATGATGGTGCGCATCAGCACCGACTTGCCGCCGCCGGACGCCCCCACCAGCCCGAGAATCTCGCCGCGGCGAACGTCGAGCGACAAATCGTCGAGCACGGTCTGGCGGCCGAAACCGACCACGAGGTCACGGACGCGGATCGCGAACTCGTCCTGCGATACGTCCATCGTCACATTCCGATCGAGGCAAAGAAGATCGCGAACAGGCCGTCGAGGACGATCACCAGGAAGATCGACTTCACCACCGACGTCGTGGTCTGCCGCCCGAGCGACTCCGCGCTGCCCTTAACGCGCAGTCCCTCGCTGCAGGCGACGATCCCGATCACCAGCGCCATGAACGGCGCTTTCAGGATGCCCACCTCGAAATGGGTGACGGAGATCGCCTCGTGCAGCCGCGCGATGTAGATCGCCGGCCCCATGTCGCCGTAGAACTGCGCGACGAGACCGCCGCCATAGAGCGCGGCGACCGATCCGATGAAGGTGAGGATCGGCAGCGCAATGACCAGGGCCGCAACGCGCGGCAGGATCAGGATTTCGACGGGATCGAGCCCCATGGTCGAGAGCGCGTCGATCTCCTCGCGCATCTTCATCGAGCCGAGCTCGGCGGTATAGGCGCTTCCCGACCGTCCCGCGACCATGATGGCGACGATCAGCACGCCGAGCTCACGCAGCACCAGGATGCCGACCATGTCGACGGTGTAGGATTCCGCGCCGAACCTGCGGAAGTGGAAGAAGCCCTGCTGCGCGATGATGGCGCCGATCAGGAAGGTGATCAGCGCGACGATGGGGATCGCCTGCCACCCGATGCGGTAGAGCTGATAAACCAGCGAGGTCAGCCGCAGCGAACGCGGCCGGCGCAGCACGCCTATCACGGCCATGAACAATGCGCCGAGCATCTGGAGGAAGATCGTGACGTCTTCCCGCGCGTCGGCCGTGGACTTGCCGAGGTCGCCCAGCCTCGCCAGCACCGGATTGGGCGCAGCCGTCGGGGCCGGCGTGTGGCGGTTGACCTGGCGCACCTCATCCAGCAGCCCGCTGAAATGATCGGCGACGCCGACGAATTCGGCCGACCTGCCCGATGTTGCGGCCCTGCGCGACAATTTTTCCAGGACCCAGGCACCGAGCGTGTCGAGCGCACTGACGCCCGACATGTCCAGGGTGACGACGCGCGAGCGATCGACGTCGGCACCAACCGAGCGGGACAATGTCTCCAGCGTGACCACATTCGCGGCGGTCCAGGGCCCTTCAGGGCGCAGGTTCAGCGCGTCGCCGGACGGCGTCGCGAGCAACAGCGGTTCGTGGTTCACGCTTCCACCTCATCGGGACAACCGGTCCCCATTCAGACGGTATTTCTAGACCAGCATATGGCGGCCGGCTTGACCTGTCTCAAGACCCGCACCGTGGCCAACGCTTGAGGCAAATCAAGCGCGATCGCGCGGGTGCGCCTTAGGCTCGCTTCCATTCAATGGGGATACCAGTCCATGTTCGACAGCGACAGGATGAGCGAAGAATTGCGGGCGCTGAAGGTTGACGTCACAAGCTTGCTGAGCACCGCCGGCGAGGAGTTGTTCGAGAGCTCGAAGGACCGCGCCGAGGCGCTCGCCGATCAGATCCGTGCCGCGCTGACCGAGCTCGGCGAGACCGTGGACGAAGAGCAGGCGCAGCTTCAGGGTCTCATTGCGGAGCGTCCGATCACGTCGCTCGCCTCCGCCTTCGCGCTCGGCGTCGTTATCGGCTTCATGCTGAGGAGACATTAGGTGAATACCGAGAATGTGGTCAAACATCTGCGTGCGCTGTGGCGCACCGACAGGATCATCGCGGACATCAGGCTGCGCCATCTGCTTGTTGGCCTCGGCTTGCGTGCCTTTGCGGCGCTGATCGCGGCGTTCGGGCTTCTGATGCTGGAGCTGTCGGCCTGTTTCGCGCTGGTGCAGATCTGGAGCGCGATTGCCGCGGCGGCCATCCTCGGCGCCGTCAATTTCGCCATCGCGGCCGCTCTGTTCGCGATCGCCGGCCGCGCTCCGTCAGGCCGCGATATCGAGCTTGCCAACGAAATTCACGACACCTCCATCGAAGCCCTCCAGCTCGAGGCGCGCGCGCTCCAGGCCCAGGTGTCGGGCGTGGTGCACCATCCGCTCAGCACGATCGTGCCGGTGCTGGTGCCGCTGATCGCGATCATCATCAGGAACCTGCGGACGTCCTCCAAGACGTCCGCCTCAGCGAATTCGGCTGAAGCGCGCTCCTGAAGCAGGCGCGCTCAGAGCTTTAATTTGACGTCGCAGATATCCGGCTCGGCCGGATCGGGCTTGACCTCGAAGCCGAGCTGCCGGCACATTTCGAGCATCACGGTGTTCTCTTTGAGCACGTCGCCCGAGATGCCTTTCAGCCCTTCCGACTTGGCGTAATTGATGATGAGCTGCATGAGGGCCCAGCCGAGCCCCCTGCCCTTGAGATCGGACCGGAGCAGGATCGCGTATTCACCGCTCTCGTAGATCGAATCCGAATGGAGCCGGACCACGCCGACCATTTCGCCGGTGGCCTCGTCGAAGGCAATGAAGGCCATCGCGCGCGCATAATCGAGCTGGGTCAGGCGCGCGATGAACTCGTGGGTGAACTCCTTCATCGGCGCGAAGAAGCGCAGGCGAAGGTCGTGCGGGGTGACGTGACGCAGGAATTCGTGGATGGTCGGCTCGTCCTCGGGGCGCATCGGCCGCACGAAGATGCGCCAGTCGTCCTTGAGCTTGAGGCGGCGCTCCCATTGTGACGGATAGGCGCGAACGGCGAAATTGGCCGGGCCTGAGCCGACAAACTTTCGTTGCGGCGGCCCGACCGCGACGCGGGCGTCAACCGCGGTCACGCCGGTTTCGTCCGCCAGCAGCGGATTGATGTCGAATTCGCGGATCTCGGGAATGTCGGCCGCCATCTGCGCCAGCTTGACCAGCACCATGGCGACGGCGTCCTGCTTGACCGCCGGCACATCACGATAGGCCTTTAGCAGGCGCGACACGCGCGTGCGGTCGATCAAATCGCGGGCGAGCTGCAAGTCCAGCGGCGGCAGCGCCAGCGCCTTGTCGTTGATGATCTCCACCGCCGTGCCGCCACGGCCGAACACCACGACGGTGCCGAAGGTGGAATCGTCGGCGAGGCCCAGGATCAGCTCGCGCGCCTTCGCCTTGACGACCATCGCCTGGACGATGACGCCGCCGATGCGGGCCTCGGGCCGCAGCTTTCTCGCCCGGGCGAGAATGTCGGAGGTGGCCGCTCGCACGGCCTCGGGCGTCGTCAGATTGAGCACGACGCCGCCGACATCGGATTTGTGGATGATGTCCCGCGACATGATCTTCAGCACCACGGTGCCGCCCTGCGCAAAGATTTCCTTCGCATAGGCCACCGCCTGCTCGACATCGGTTGCCGCATAGGTCGGCACCATCGCGATGTCGTAAGCTTCGAGCAGGTGCTTGATCTCGACCGGCTCGAGCCACTCACGGCCATCGGCGATCGCGGCGGTGACGATCTGCCTCGCCCCCCGGGCATCCGGCACGAACGTATCGGGCATCGCGGGAGGAACCTGGCTCAGCTCCTCCACCACTTCGCGGTGCCTGACCAGATGCATGAAGCCGCGCACGGCGTCGTCCTCGGTCGGATAGTTCGGCACGCCGGCACCGGAGAGGGCCTGAATGATGTGCTGATCGGCCCCGACCCAGGCCGCCAATACGGGCTTGGCCCATCGGCGGTGCTGCTCGCGATATTTGCCGACGATCTCAGTCACGGTCGTGGCGATCTCGGCGGCCGAGGCGATCGCCGTTTGCACGTTGAGGACCAGGACCGCATCATTGTCGCGATCGGCCAACAGCACCTCCAGCGCCGCCGCGTAGCGCGAGGCGTCAGCATCGCCCACGATGTCGACGGGATTTGCACCGGACCAGGTCGGCGGCAGGGCCGCATCGAGCGTCTTGCGCGCCTCCGCCGAGATGGTCGCCGGAATTCCGCCGAGTTCGACCAATCGATCGACGGCGAGGACGCCGATGCCGCCACCGTTGGTCAGGATGGCGAGACGCTTTCCCGTCGGCGATTCGACGCGGCCGAGTGTCTCGGCGCAATCGAACAGCTCACGCAGATCTGAGACGCGCAGGACACCCGCGCGGCGGAACGCCGCGTCATAGACCGCGTCCGCGCCGGCGAGCGCGCCGGTATGCGTGGCGGCCGCCTTTGCGCCCTGCGCCATGCGCCCCGACTTCACTACGACGACGGGCTTCACGCGCGCGGCGGCACGCGCTGCCGACATGAACTTGCGCGCGTCCTTGATGGATTCGATGTAGAGCAGGATCGCGCGGGTCTTGTGATCCATCGCGAAATAGTCGAGCAGATCGGCGATATCGACGTCGATCTGATCGCCGATCGAGACGATGCCGGAAAAGCCGACGCCGCGCTGCGCAGCCCAGTCGACCATGCCGGCAGCGATCGCGCCCGATTGCGAGATCAGCGCGAGGCTGCCCGCCCCCGGCATGTGCGCGGCAAAGCTGGCATTCAGGCTGACCCCGGGCATCATGATGCCGAGGCAGTTCGGTCCGATCAGGCGCATGCCGTATTTGCTGGCCGCCGCGATTGCAGCCTCGTGCAGAGATCCCGGTCCGTGGCCTAGCCCGGCGGAGACGATCAGCGCGCCTGCCGATCCGCGACGGCCGGCCTGGTCGATGATACCGGGAATCTCGCGCGCCGGCGCCGTGATGACCACAAGCTCGGGCACGAAGTCCAACCCGTCCAGATTTTTCACCGCCGCGACGCCGCCGATTTCGGCATGGCGTGGATTGACAAGGCCGAAGCGCCCCTTGAATTCGGCCTTGTGAATGTTCTCCAGAACGGCGCGTCCGACGGAGACCGGACGGGCGCTCGCGCCGACGAGCGCAACTGAACGCGGCGCCAGCAGATTGTTGAGACGGTAGGTTGACATGAAAGCAAATGCGCCGGGTCAGCGGCGGTTCCGATGATGGACGATCAAGCCGGGAAAATGGCGAGCTTAGTGCGAGATCATAACCCAGCACGGTGGCTGGCCAATGACGGTCTTTGTCACACCGCCCCAGACGATCTCGTTCAGCCGTGAATGATGGTAGGCGCCCATCACGATCGCATCCATGCCATGGGAATTCGCCCAGCTTCCCAGTACCTTGCCGATCGAGCTGCCGTTGCCGGTCACCGTTTCGAACGAAGCATAGACCCCGTGTTCCCTGAGATGGTCGACGAGAGCCGCGCCGGATCGCACCACCGCGTCAGCCTTGTCCTCCACTACCGTCACCACGCGGACTGAGGTGGCAGCCTGAAGAATCGGCAATGCGTCGCCCACTGCACGCGCGGCGCGGGCAGAATGATCCCAGGCGATCATGACGTTCTCGAATTCCGGCCGCAACTGCTCCGCATGCTGCTCCGGGCAGAGCAGCAGCGGCCGCCCGGATTCGAACAGGAAAGTTTCGATGATGTGCTCCGTTCGGCTGTCGTGCGGCTTCACGGGAAACAGCGTGAGATCGCTGAAGCGGGCATGCTCGGCCAGGATCGCCGCGATCTGGTCAGCCGGCACCTTGCCCGTTCGGCTCTGGGCGCGGATGTTGGCGCGGGACGCCGCATTGGTGAAGGCATTGAGGAGCTGCTGCGTGTCGTCCGCCTCACGCGAACTGCCGGCCTCCGCGGAATCGCGATCATGAGGCAGCATCACCTTCGGCCTCTCGAAAACGTCTTCCTCGAGCGCGAGCGCCGTGATCCTGGCGCCGAGGTCGGCGGCGACGGCCACACATTTCTCGATCGCAACCAGGGCCGGTCCGCGGGGCTGGCCGACAAGCGGCAGAAAGACATCCTTGATGGGCATCGGGATTCTCCTTGGGCGTCAGAATACGCCCGCGTTCGTCCGGATGCTTGATCCTGGTCAAGCCAAGGGAACCTCGTCCAGTTCACCAGTAACAGGTGTTAACCGACGTCAAGGACTGGCCGCGATCTGCTTCTAAGGATTACCTTGGTCGGCGGACGGGCCGCCTTCCGACGCATCTGGATGTACCAGCGGGAATGACAAACGATTCTGCGACCCAGGACCGGATCTTTGCGGCTCTCACCGATTCTGCCGTGTATCCTGACGTGACGCGGATCGATACGCACGCAGCTTCAGTGTTCCTCGACGGCAAGCGCGCGTTGAAGATCAAGCGCGCCGTCCGGTTTCCCTTCCTCGATTATTCGACGCTCGAGAAGCGCAAGGCAGCATGCGAGGAGGAGATCCGGATCAACCGGCCGCTGGCGCCGCAGATCTATCATCGCGTCGTGGCGATCACGGAAGAGCCGGACGGCTCGGTGCAGGTCGACGGACCCGGCCGGCCGATCGAGTATGCGGTGGAGATGACACGCTTCGACGAAAATCGGACGCTCGATCATCTGGCAAAGGCCGGCCCGCTGAATGCGGCCCTTGCTTCGGCTGCCGCCGACGCGATCGTGGCTTCCCACGGCGCAGCGACACGCGCCGACGGCGAAGCATGGGTCGCCTCCATCCCCGCCCTGATCGACGGCAACGATAACGGTCTGCGGGCCGGCGGTCATTTCAACGCGGCAGACGTCGAAAAGCTCGGCAAAGCCTCCCACGAAGCGTTCCTGCGTGTTCGTCCGCTGCTCGCAGCGCGCGGCTGTCAGGGCTTCGTGCGCCGCTGCCATGGCGATCTGCATCTCGCAAACATCGTTCTGCTCGACGACCGGCCGGTGCTGTTCGATGCCATCGAGTTCGATGCGCGGATCGCAACCGTCGACGTGCTCTACGATCTCGCATTCACTCTGATGGACCTGTTGCGCTACGATCAGCCAGCTGCCGCCAACATCGTCCTGAACCGCTATCTCGCTGCGACGCCGGCCGACAATCTCGACGCCCTCTCGGCCCTGCCGCTGTTCATGTCCATCCGGGCGGCGATCCGCGCCCAGGTGGCCCTGGCACGGCTGAAGCCGCCGCATTCCGATAACCCCGGTATCCTGGATGAGGCGCAGCGTTATTTTGAGCTCGCGGGGATGCTGATCCATCCCGCCGCTCCGCGCCTGATTGCGGTCGGCGGCCTGTCAGGCACCGGCAAGACCGTCCTGGCGAATGCGCTCGCGCCCGTCGTCGCACCGCCCCCGGGGGCCGTCGTGCTGCGCAGCGACCTCGTCCGCAAGCAGATGTTCGGGGTCGAGGACACGCACCGCCTGCCGCCGTCCGCCTACACGCCGGAGCACGCGGCCCGCGTCTACGACACGCTGGTTCAGCACGCCCGGCGGGTGCTGGCGCAGGGCCATTCGGCGATCATCGACGGCGTATTCGCCCGCGAGGACGAACGGGACGCGATCGCCGCACTGGCGCGAGAGCGCAAGGTGCCGCTGAACGGCCTGTTTCTGGTTGCGGACCTCGCGACCCGGCAGATGCGGATCGGAGGCCGCCGGGGAGACGCATCCGACGCCACGCAGGAGGTTGCTGCGCAGCAAGAGCACTATAATATCGGTCACGTCGGCTGGGCGACCATCGATGCATCCGGGACGCAACAGCAGACGCTCCAGAACTGCCGGGACGCGATCGCTGAAGGCAAATAGGGCAATCTGATTGGCGCGGGCAAAGATGGCGCGACCTACCACGACCTCGACGGCCGCTCGCGCCACGCCGGCGGCGCGGCGCAATGCCCTGCCCGGCCGCCTCAGCCCCGGCATGGCCTGCGACACCGCGTTCCGCATCATCGCGCGCCGTCACCTCGATGCCGTGCTCGCCCAGCATGACGGCACCTGCCGCGGCGATCCCGACGCGCTGCATCAGATCCGGATCGCGTTGACGCATCTGCGAACTGCCATCCGCTTCTTCTCGCCGATGGTCGACGACGCCCTGCGCCCGAAGGTCTGGGCCGAACTGAAATGGCTGAACGGTCAACTCGGCATGGTTCGGGACCTCGACGTGGCGATCGAGCGGATCGTCGCCGAGAGTGGCAACGACCTTGCGGTGGTCGCCGAGCTTCAGCATTGGGACGAAAAGCGCGCCGAGAGCCACCGCCTGCTGGCGCGCGCGCTGCAATCCGCGCGGTGTCGCCGCCTTGTCGAGCAGACCTCGATCTGGATCGAGAGCGGCCCCTGGTCGACCCAGCGCAGCAAGGAAGCCATGCGATTGCGCCGCTGCACGCTCGCCGATCACGCCACGGAGCGGCTGACCGAGTGGGAGACGACGCTGCTCAAGAAGGCGCGAAAACTCCGCGAGCTCGACGTCGAGAAACGACACAAGCTGCGGATTCTCAACAAGCGGCTGACCTATTCGATCGAGTCGCTCCAGGACCTGTTCGCCGAGGAATCGCTGACGAAACAGAAATCGATCCTCAAGAAATTGCGCAAGGCGCAACGGTCGCTCGGACGATTGAACGACGATGCACGGGGACGAGCGTTGGCGGCCTCATTGAACGGCGCCGGCCTCGATGCCGGCAATCGATTTCGCAACCGCAAGCGCGAAGAGAAGCTGTTGCGGACGGCGTCAACGGCCTACCGCAAACTGGACAAGACCAAACCCTTCCGCTCCTCGGACCTCGCACCGAATTCCGAGCCGGAGGTTTAAGTGTGGACGTAGTCCCCCGGCGCATCGGGCAGGTCGGGAGCGTCTCCAAGTCCGATCGGCGGAGGATCGCCGGGCGCACCGGAGCGCGCCGCCAGCCATTTGATCCATTCCGGCCACCACGACCCCTGGACGCGCGGAGCCAGCTTCAGCCATTCGTCCGCACCGACATAGGGCGCGTCCTCGGCCTTGCTCAGCACTTGATAGCTGTGGCCGGGCTCGTCGGGGGGCGCGACGACGCCGGCATTGTGACCGCCGCTGGTCAACAGGAACGTCACGTCGGCATCGACCTGATAGTGAATCTTGTAGACCGATCGCCACGGCGCCACGTGATCGGCCAGCGTGCCGACCACGAACATCGGGGCGTGAATATCGGACAGCGAAACGTTCCTGCCGCCGACGTGATAGCGCCCGCCGGCCAGATCGTTGTCGAGGAACAGCTTTCGCAGATATTCCGAATGCATGCGATAAGGCAGCCGCGTTGCGTCCGCGTTCCACGCCATCAGATCGTTCAGCGGCGCGCCCTCGCCCATCAGATAGTCGTGCGACAGCCGCGACCAGATCAACTCGTTGGAGCGCAGCAGCTGAAAGGCGCCGGCCATCTGGGTCGTGTCGAGGTAACCGCGCTGCCACATCATGTCTTCGAGAAAGGCGACCTGGCTCTCGTTGATGAAGAGCGTCAGCTCTCCGGCCTCGGTGAAGTCTGTCTGGGCGGCAAGGAGAGTAACAGTGCCAAGGCGCTTGTCACCGTCGCGCTCCATCGCGGCGGCAGCGATCGACAGCAATGTACCTCCCAGACAATAGCCGAGCGCATGGGTCTTCCGACCCGGCATAACGCGGCCGACCATGTCCAGCGCCGCCATGACCCCCAGCCTGCGATAGTCGTCGAAGGCGAGGTCCCGATCCGTCGCATCCGGGTTGCGCCAGGAGATCGCGAACACGGTGAAACCCTGACCGGTCAGATATTTGACCAGCGAGTTCTGCGGCGAGAGATCGAGGATGTAGTACTTCATGATCCAGGCCGGCACGATCAGGATCGGCTCTGGTCGCACCTGCGCCGTGGTCGGGTGGTACTGGATCAGCTCGATCAGCTCGTTACAGTAGACGACCTTGCCGGGCGAAGCCGCCACCGACTTGCCGACCAAAAACTGCTCGCCGTCCGCCGCTTTCGACGTGGGGAGCAGGCGCATCAGGTCGCTGCACCAGTTCTGCCATCCGAAAACGAAATTCTCCCCGCCACTCTGGAACGCTTTCTCCAGCACCTTCGGATTGGTCGCCGCAAAATTCGACGGCGCCAGCATGTCGAGCGTTTGGCGCATCGAGAACTCGACGATGGCCTCATTTGCATGCGACACGCCGCGCACGCCGGTCGTGGCATCGTGCCACCAGCGCTCTCCGAGCAGAAACGCCTGCGCCAGCAGATTGAACGGCGCAGTCTCCCATTGCGGTCCACTGAAGCGGCGATCGCGTCCCTGCGGCTGGATCACAGACCACGGCTTTTGCTCCGGTGACGCCGCGTGCGCGACGGCTTCGGCCAACCGGCCGGTGTCACGCAGGACGTTGCGGGACATTTCCAGCTGGCGCTGCGGCGCCGCTGCCAGATGCGAACTCCAGTCGAGCCAGGCCAGCGACAAGGCCAGCGGCGAAATCCCGCCTGTGAACCGCGCCAGCATCGCGTGAAATGCGCGGTCGAGCGGATATGGCTCCAATGCAGGCGGAGGATCGGCGGCGGCAGGCGCTCCTGCGGGAGTTTCGGGGCTCACCGTCGAGGCTTCGGGACCCGCGACGGGATTGACGGGAAGAACCTGCACCGTCGGCTCTTCGGCCCGTGGAAAGATCTGCACGACGCTCATGGCTCAATGTTCCCGAGGGCTTCTGGTCTACGTGGGCAGCAGGATATGGCGAGGCTTCGCAGAGGCGTTGAGCTGCATCAAATCCGGGGCGCGGATCACGATTGCTTAATCAGGACGGACGGGCTTCGTCCGATTGACCTGAGTCAAGCCGCACCCCAATGCCCGAGCTAGTTTTCGGCGCATCGAAATTCGATAGAGCCAGCGGAGTTGTCCATGCGCGCCCACCAGATCATGACCCGGTCGGTCATCTCGGTCACCCCCGACACAAGCATCGTCGAGGCGGCAAATATCATGCTGAAGCGGCATGTCAGCGGTCTCACGGTCGTCGACGATACCGGCAAGCTGGTCGGCGTCGTGTCGGAAGGAGATTTCATCCGCCGCAGCGAGATCGGCACCGGGCGCAAGCGCGGACGCTGGCTGCGGTTCATCCTCGGTCCGGGCAAGTCGGCCAGTGATTTCGTCCATGAGCATGGCCGCAAGGTCGCGGAAGTGATGACCGACTCGCCCGTAACCATCACGGAGGACACCGCGCTCGCAGAGATCGTCGACCTCATGGAGCGGAACAACGTGAAGCGGCTGCCGGTGGTGCGCGGCGACAAGGTCGTCGGGATCGTATCCCGCGCCAATCTGCTGCAGGCGGTGGCGGGGCTCGCCCGCGACGTGCGTGATCCGACAGCGGATGACGACCACATTCGCAGCCGCATCATCGACACCATGGAGAAGAACGACTGGTGCCCGTTCGGGCTGAACGTCATCGTCCGCGACGGCATCGTCCACCTCAGCGGCGTCATCACCGAAGAGCGCACGCGGCAGGCCGCGATGGTCGCCGCGGAGAACGTCGACGGCGTGAAGAAGGTGCACGACCATCTGTGCTGGGTCGACACCATGTCGGGCGTCTATCTGAACTCGCCCGAGGACGACGAGCTCGCCAAGGCAAGCTAGCAAGGCAAGCTGACAAGGCGAGCTGAACCAGACGCGATTCAGCGCGGAATGACGGCGGTGGCCTCGATCTCGACGCGCGCCGCCTTCTCCACGAGGCGCACCACCTGCACCAGCGCCATCGCCGGGTAATTTGCGCCGAAGATGGCACGGTAGATCTTACCGAGCTCCTTCAGGCTGGACAGGTACTCGTCCATGTCGACGACATACCAGGTCAACCGCACGAGGTGCTCGGGCCTCGCGCCTGCCTCGGCCAGGATCGCGGCGATGTTGCTCAAGGTCTGCCCCACCTGCGCGACAAAGCCGTCGGCAAGACGCTCTTCGGCATCCCAGCCGATCACCCCGCCGGTGACGACGATGCGCCCCTCAGCGGCCATGCCATTGGCATAGCCCTTCGGCATCGGCCACCCCGACGGCTGGAGCACCTGCACCCGCGAACGGGTGTCATCCTCGGCTGCTGTCGGCAGCACCGCGAGTTGCGGGCCTTTCGGCGTCGTCACGGACAATTCTTCATCCTCTTCTCATTCCGCCGCTACGCCTGAGGACGTTGCGGCAGCCTGCGCCAGTTGCCGCAGGGCAAAGCGCTTCAATTTTCCGGTCTCGGTCTTGGGGAGTTGTGTCACGAATTCGATGGCACGCGGATATTTGTACGGCGCGATCTCGCGTTTGACATGTTCCTGCAACTCGGTCACGAGCTCTGCGTCCGGCGTCACGCCGGGGGTCGCGACGACATAGGCCTTCACGATCATGCCGCGCGCCTCGTCGGGGGCGCCGACCACGCCGCACTCGGCGACCGCCGGATGCGTGAGCAGCGCCGCCTCGACGTCGGTACCCGCGATATTGTAGCCGGCCGACACGATCATGTCGTCGGAGCGCGACTGGTACCAGAAATAGCCGTCACTATCCATCAGGTAGGTGTCGCCGGTGATGTTCCAGCCGTTCCTGACGTATTTGCGCTGCCGCTCGTCGGCGAGATAGCGGCATCCGGTCGGTCCGCGCACCGCGAGGTTCCCCATCGTGCCCGGCGGCAAATCATGGCCGTCATCGTCGACGATCTTGGCTTCATAGCCCGGCACGGGCTTGCCCGTTGCGCCGGGACGGATCTCGTCCTCGGTCGCGCTGATGAAGATGTGCAGCAATTCAGTCGAGCCGATGCCGTCCATCAGCTTGATCTCCGTGGCCTTGAGCCAGGCGTCGAAGGTCGGCTTGGGCAGCGTCTCGCCCGCCGAAACACATTTGCGAAGCGAGGAGATGTCGCGGCCAGGCAGCTTGCCGATCATCGCCCGGTAAGCGGTCGGCGCCGTGAAGCAGACCGTGGTCTTGTATTGCTCGATCGCCGTCAGGATATCGTCCGGCGTCGTCTTCTCCAGCACCACGAAAGAGGCGCCGATATGCATCGGAAACAGCACACCGCCGAAGCCGAACGTGAACGCGAGCGGCGCCGAGCCGACGAAGCGATCGTTCTGCTCCGCCCGCAAGATGTTACGTGCGTAGCCGTCACACACCGCGAGCATGTCGCGATGGAAATGCATGGTGCCCTTGGGATCGCCTGTCGTGCCGGAGGTGAAGGCGATCAGACAGACGTCGTCGGAGGCGGTATCGATGGCCTTGAACTCCGGGCTCGCGTCGGCGCTGAGCGCTTCGAGCGAGTCCGCCGCGCCATTGCCCCAATAAACAACTCGCTTGAGATTCGACGCCGCAGCTTTTGCCTTCTCCATTTCCTCGGCGAGCTTTCCGTCGCACAGCGCCAGCGCAATCTCCGCCTTCTGGATCGGATAGGACAGCTCCTTGGCGCGCAAGAGCGGCATCGTGGCCACGACAATGCCACCGGCCTTGATGACTGCGAGATAGGTCGCGACCATCATCGGGTTGTTGGCCGAGCGCAATAGCACACGCCCGCCGGGGATGAGACCGAGCTTGCCGACCAGCACGTTGGCGATGCGATTCACCAGCGCTTGCAGCTCGCGATAGGTGTAACTGACGGCGGGACTGACGACGCAGGGAGCCTCGCCATGTCTCTGCTCGACCCAGCGATCGAGGAAATAACTGACGCAGTTCAATCGCGGCGGATAGCGCAGCTCCGGCCGCGTGAAGATGAACTCCGGCCAGAGCTCGCGTGGCGGCAGATGCTGCCGCGCAAACGTATCGACATGGGCCGTCGCGGCGTTGCCGTCATGCGAGCCCGACACTTGAATCTTGGCGGCGTTGGCCATCGCACGCTCCTTTCAGCATGGATTGCACCCGGCAGCACGATCTGGGAAACATTTTAGGCTTAAAACAATTTGGCGCAATAGCGGATTTTGGGCACCCCGTGCTTTTTCCTGCGGCAAAAGGGGTTGGGCGGCGGTTCTTACGGCCGGCGGCGCGCGGCCGATTTCTGCGCCGACGCCTTGGTCTTGGCGAGCAGCCGCATCAATTCGCGCACATCCTTTGGCGAGAGTTCGGCGAAGAGATCGGCGATCCAGGTCTCGTGCTCCGCAGCCATCTTGCGGAACTCGGCGCGACCGAGTTTCGTGAGGCGGATCACCTGGACCCGGCGATCCGTCTCCGAGGTACGACGATCGAGATGGCCGGATTCCACGAGGCGCTCGACGAGACCGGTCACATTGCCGTTCGACACCATCATGCGCTTGGAGACATCGGACAGCGTCATGCCGTCAGGCGCCTTGTCGAGCTGAGCCATCAGATCGAAGCGGGGCAGCGTGACGTCGAACCGCTGCCGCAGCCGACCGCGAACCTCGCCCTCGATCAGGGTCGTGCAGGTCAGAAGGCGCAGCCACAGCCGAAGCTCGTCGGCATGGTCTTCCGGCGTTTCGACGGCCTTGGTCTCGGAATCGAGCATCTCGGTGCGTTCACTCTCGGCGGGCATTGGCGCCGGCACGGATTCCCCAACATTTTGAGCTTCAAATAAATCGACGCCGGCCGCAAGTCCAAAGCTGCAACAATCGACCGCACGCCACTTTCTTTAGGCTTCAAATAATTGGCGCGCCGCTTGCATGCACCGCTGCCCTCAGGATGGCGACACTTTGAGCGCTGCTTGCCGCGGCCGCCATCATCGGCATAAGCTTGGATCAGAGTACGCGGCTTGCAGCGCAAGCCCTGATGTCACGGGGGACAGATCATGAAGACGCAATTGACCTTGGCCGCAACTGCCCTGCTGCTCGGCACCGCCGTGACCCCCGCCCTCGCCCAGGAGAAGATCAAGCTCGGGGTGATCGTGACCCTGTCAGGACCAGCCGCCGCGCTTGGCCAGCAGGTTCGCGACGGCTTTGCGCTCGCAGTAAAGGACCTCGGCAGCAAGATGGGCGGCCGTGACGTCGAGGTCGTCGTAGTCGATGACGAACTGAAGCCGGACGCGGCGGTGATCAAGGTCAAGGGTCTGCTGGAACGCGACAAGGTCGACTTCGTGATCGGCCCGATCTTCTCCAACATCCTGCAGGCGATCCACCGGCCCGTGACGGAATCGAAGACCTTTCTGATCAGCCCCAACGCGGGCCCGTCGACCTTTGCCGGCAAGGACTGCAACCCGTTCTTCTATGTGACTTCATACCAGAACGATCAGGTGCACGAGATCCTCGGCAAGGTCGCGCAGGATCGCGGCTACAAGCGCATGTACCTGATGGTGCCGAACTATCAGGCCGGCAAGGATTCGGTGGCGGGCTTCAAGCTCGACTACAAGGGCGAGATCGTCGAGGAATCCTACATGCCGCTGAACACGCTGGACTTCCAGCCGGAGCTTTCCAAGATCTCCTCGCAGAAGCCCGATGCGCTCTTCACGTTCATGCCCGGCGGCCTCGGCGTCAATCTCGTCAAGCAATACCGGCAGGCCGGCCTCGCCGACAGCATTCCGGTGCTCTCGGCGTTTACGGTGGATGAATCGACCTTGCCGGCGCAGCAGGACGCGGCCGTCGGCATGTTCGGCGGCGCCAACTGGGCGCCCAATCTCGACAATCCCCAGAACAAGAAGTTCGTCGCGTCCTATGAAGCCGCCTATAACGTCGTGCCCGGCACCTACGCCTTCCAGGCCTACGACGCCGCGATGCTGATCGACAGCGCGGTCAAGGCCGTGAAGGGCGACCTGTCGAACAAGGATGCCGTCCAGGCCGCGCTGAAGAAGGCCGACTTCACCTCGCTGCGCGGCACCTTCAAGTTCAACACCAACGGCTATCCGATCCAGGATTTTTATCTGACCAAGGTCGCCAAGCGTCCGGACGGCAAGTTCCAGACGGAGATCGTGCAGAAGGTCTTCGAGAATTACGGCGACCGCTATGCCAAGGATTGCAAGGCGGCGAACTGAGCCGAGCGTCGCGTCAAGGGAGGACTTCAATGAGCAGCGAAATCACCGGCATCACGCGCGCCAATGAGGGGATCCAGGGCATTTCCTGGAACATCCTCGGTCAAACCTACGTGCCGAAGAGCAAGACCGAGCACAGTTTCTCCTGGCACGCGACCTTGCCGCCGGGCACGTTCGTGCCGCCGCACATTCATCCCGACCAAGATGAATATCTCTACATGCTGGAGGGCAAGCTCGACTTCATGCTGGGCAATTCGGAGTCGCAGGCCACCGCCGGCGACCTGATCCGCCTCGGCATGGGTGTGCCGCACGGCATCTTCAACAAGTCGGAGCAGACCGCAAAAGTGCTGTTCTGGGTGTCGCCGACCAGAAAACTGTTCGACCTGTTCTGGGGCCTTCACAACATGAAGGAGCAGAAGCCGGAGGACGTGGTGGCGATGGCGGCCGAGTTCAACATCCACTTCCTGCCGCCGCCTCCCGGCGGCTAGCGGCGCGCGTCAGGCGCGCACCGCCGCAAGCCCCGGCACTGCGGCGAAGCCTGCCTTGGTCGCGTAGCCGCGCACGATGGCCTCGCGCTGGGAATAGCTCAGCACGTTGTCGACATTGTCGAATCCATCCGGCGCGAGTTGCTCGACGGCGTCGATGACGCCTTCAGGGCCGCCGCGCCGGTTGGAGCGGACGATGTCGGCCGTCATCGGCAGGCGCTTCTTCTCGTATTCGAGCAGCGCCTGGCGCGGATGCTCGGCACGCACCAGCGCGTCCGCAAGGCAGCGCGCATCGAGGATCGCCTGCGAGGCGCCGTTGGAGCCGACCGGATACATCGGATGCGCGGCGTCGCCGAGCAGTGTGACGCGTCCCGATGACCAATAGGGCAAGGGATCGCGGTCACAGGTCGGATATTCGTAGAATTCGGGCGTCGCCGAGATCAGGCTTTTCACGTCGAGATAGGGCACCGAGAAGCGGGCGACGTGCGGCATCAGCTCCTCGCGGCGGCCCGGCCGCGACCAGTCTTCCTTCCGAGGCGGTGGCGCATTGCCCTCGCCCACCTTCACCAGCACGGCCCAGTTGGTCAGGCGGCTCGCCGGGCTCGATCCCTCCGCGATCGGATAGATCACCACCTTGGCGTTGAGGCCGCCGGCCACGATCATGGATTTGCCGGTGAGGAACAGCGGCCAGTCTCGCGCACCGCGCCACAGCATCAGGCCGTTCCAGCACGGCGGCCCCTCGCTCGGGAACAGCGTGTCGCGAACGCGCGAATGGATGCCATCGGCGCCGATCAGGATATCGCCGCGCGCCGTGTGGACATGCGCGCCGGCACGATCGAAGAAGTAAGCGGTGACGCCGCCCTCGTCCTGCGTGAAGGCGCCGACGCGGCAGCCGGTGTGAATCGCCTCGTGCCCGAGCCGCTCCTCGACGGCGCCGTGGATGACGCCCTGAAGCCGGCCGCGATGAATCGAGAATTGGGGCACGTCGTGACCGGCGTCGATGCCGCGGGCTTCGCGCCAGACCTCCTGGCCATGGCGGTTGAGGTAATAGAGCTGATCGGTGCGGATCGCGACATCGTCGAGCTTCTGGAGCAAGCCGAGTCCGGCGAGCTCGCGCATGGCATGCGGCAGCGTATTGATGCCGACGCCGAGCTCACGAATGGTATCAGCCTGCTCGAAGATTTCGCATCCGATGCCACGCGAACGCAGCATCAGCGCCGTGGTGAGGCCACCGATACCGCCACCGACGATAATCGCCTTCATCGCCCTTACTCCACTCGAAACATGCCAGGCAATGAGGTTAACGTCGCACGGGCGGTTACTCCGCCGCAAGCGGCTTTGTCGCCTCCGCCTTGAGCTCAGCCCGGGTCTTGGGCTTAGCCTTAATGCGCAGCTCATCCAGATCCTGCCGGTCGCGGACACTGTTGCGGAAAATCTGATCCATTCCGGGCAGATATTGCGGCGGGCAGAACGCGTCCTTTGCCCCGTACCAGGCCGCCGCCCTCATGGTGAAGAACGGATCGACCAGATGCGGCCGCCCAAGCGCCACGAGATCCGCCCGGCCAGCAGCCAGGATGGTGTTGGCCTGGTCCGCGGTCGTGATGTTGCCGACGCACATCGTGGCGACGCGCGCCTCGTTGCGGACCTGATCCGAGAACGGCGTCTGG
This sequence comes from Bradyrhizobium sp. AC87j1, assembly GCF_002936975.1. NCBI lineage: Bacteria > Pseudomonadati > Pseudomonadota > Alphaproteobacteria > Hyphomicrobiales > Nitrobacteraceae > Bradyrhizobium > Bradyrhizobium sp. AC87j1. The sequence continues at coordinate 143,040 of NZ_PTFE01000003.1, read as the reverse complement.
AACATGCGGCCGTAGATCGGCTGCGCATCGCGGACGGTCTGTCCCGTCGAGACGTCGACGAGATCGACACCAGCCTCGGCGAAAGCGCGCGCAACCGCCACCGCGTCGTCGCCGGTGATGCCGCCGTCAGCCCAGTCGGTCGCGGAAATACGTACCGACATCGGCTTGTGCGACGGCCAGACCGCGCGGAGCGCCTCGAAGATCTCGCGCGGGAAACGCAGACGGTTTTCGAGCGAGCCGCCGTATTCGTCCGTCCTGGTGTTCGTCAGCGGCGAGATGAAGCTGGCGAGCAGATAGCCGTGGGCACAATGCAGCTCCAACATGTCGAAGCCGCAGCGCTCGCCGCGCTCAGCCGACGCAACGAAAGCGTCCCTCACCGCGTTCATGCCGGCGCGATCGAGCTCGCGCGGCACCTGGCTGTCGGGAAAATAGGGTAGTGGCGATGCGGAGAACACGTCCCAGCCGCCTTCGTCCAGCGGGCGATCCATGCCGTCCCACATCAGCTTGGTCGCGCCCTTGCGGCCGGCGTGGCCCAACTGGAGGCAGATCTTTGCGGCCGAATTGCCGTGGACGAAGTCCACGATGCGCCGCCACGCCGCTTCCTGCTCGTCGTTCCACAGGCCGGCGCAGCCGGGCGTGATGCGGGCATCGCGGCTGACGCAGGTCATCTCCGTGAAGATCAGGCCGGCGCCACCGATCGCGCGCGATCCGTAGTGCACGAGGTGGAAGTCGGTCGGCACGCCCTCCTTGGCCGAATACATGCACATCGGCGACATGACGGCGCGGTTGGCGATCTCCATCTCGCGCAGACGGAACGGCTGGAACAACGGCACCGCCGGCTTTTTGGTGTCGACGTCAAAGCCGCTGTCGCGAACTTGTTTGGCAAATGACTTCTCGACTTCAGCCACGAAATCGGGCGCGCGGAGCTTCAGATTGTCATAGGTGATCGCCTTCGAGCGCGTCATCACACCGAAGGCGAACTGCACGGGATCAAAATCCCAGAAGCGGTCGACATGCTCGAACCAGACCAGCGAGACGTCGGCAGCATGCTGCGTCTTCTCGACCTCCTCACGGCGGCCGTGCTCGTAGACATCAAGTGCCGCTTTGATGCTGGGAGCGTTGTGCATCGCCTCGGCCAGCGCAATCGCGTCTTCCATCGCGAGCTTGGTGCCGGAGCCGATGGAAAAATGCGCGCTCGCCTTGGCATCGCCGAGCAGCACCATGTTATCCCTGACCCAGCGCTTGCTGCGGATCATCGGGAAATTGCGCCACATCGAACGGTTGATGAGCAGCTTATGTCCATCGAGGAACCAGCCAAAAATCCCGGCCATCCGCGCGGCGGACTGCGTCTCGTCCAGCCCCGTGAGGCCAGCCCGCTCGAACGTCTCGGGATCGGTCTCGAAGATCCAGGTCGAGTGTCCGGCCTCATACTGATAGGCGTGGGCGATGAACGGCCCCCACTCGGTCTCCTGGAAGATGAAGGTGAAGGCATCGAGCGGCTTGGTCGAGCCCATCCAGGCGAACTTGTTGGAGCGGAGGTCGACCTCCGGCTGGAAATGATCGATGTATTTCTCGCGGAAGCGGCTGTTGATGCCGTCGGCGATCAGGACGAGATCGGCATCGGCGAAGCGGGATTCGTCGTCGACATCCACTTCGAAATGCAGGACGACGCCAAGCTCGCGGGCCCGCTCCTGAAGGATCAGGAGCAGCTTGCGCCGCGAGCAGCCGCAAAAGCCGTTACCGCCGACCCGGTGGACCGTGCCGCGGAAATGCACGGCGATGTCGTCCCAGTATGCGAACTCCTGGGTGATACGACGGTAGCTCGGCAGATCGTGTTTTTCGAAATTGTCCAGCGTGGCATCCGAGAACACCACGCCGAAGCCGAACGTATCATCGGCCCGATTGCGCTCATACACCGTGATATCGGCGCCCGGGCGCTGCTTCTTGAGCAGGATCGCAGCGTAGAGACCCGCAGGTCCGCCACCGATGATCGCGACTTTCATGGGAGCCTCGCCAATTCACCCGGCCATGAAACTATTTTAAGCCTAAAATAATTTCGCGCAAGTCCCCCGTTGCTGGCCGGCTCGGACAAAGACGCCGTTTAGTCGCCCCTGAATACCGGCTTGACCTTGTTGGCGAAGGCCTCGAAGGCGCGCTCGAAATCGGCCGTGGTCATGCACAGGGCCTGGGCAACGGCTTCCGCCTCGATCGCCTCCTCCACCGACATGGCCCATTCCATTGCCAGCATCCGCTTGGTCATGGTGTTGGCGAAGGTCGGCCCTTCCGCGATCTGCTTGGCCAGGACCTGCGCCTGGGGCAGCACCTGCTCCGACGTCACGATGCGGCTGAAGAAGCCCCAGCGCTCACCCTCCTCCGCGGTCATGAACCGGCCGGTGTAGAGCAGCTCGGAGGCGCGGGACTGCCCGATGATCCGCGGCAGGATCGCGCAGGCGCCCATGTCGCAACCGGCAAGGCCCACCTTGTTGAACAGGAACGCAACCTTGGTCCCGCTCGCTGCGAGGCGCATGTCCGAGGCCATGGCGACGATCGCACCGGCCCCGGCACAGATGCCCTCGACCGCGGCTATGATCGGCTGCGGGCAGGCCCGCATCGCCTTGACGAGATCGCCGGTCATCCGCGTGAAGGCCGTCAGCCCCTTGGTGTCCATCTTCACCAGCGGGCCGATGATCTCGAACACGTCACCACCGGACGAGAAATTGCCGCCGGCGCCGGTGACGACGATGGATTTGACCTCGTCGTCGAAGGCGCAAGCGCGGAAGAAATCGGTCAGTTCCCGGTAGCTTTCAAACGTCAGCGGATTCTTTCGTTCGGGCCGGTTGAGCGTGACCGTCGCGACGCCGTCGACCACCGCCAGCACGAAGTGCTGCGGCGAATAGTCCGCGAGCGGAATGGTGACGGGATTTGCTGGTCTGCTCATGCGATCTCCTTGGCTTCCTTGTTCGGCGCCTGCGCCATTCAGGCTAGACCTCGCCCCCGGCCACGGCAATCGCCTGCCCGGTGATCGCGCCGGCACCGTCGCCGCACAACCAGAGAACCGCGTCTGCCACTTCCCGAGGCGCGATCAGGCGTCCTTGCGGATTGTGTTTCGCGAGCTCTGCGATCGCCTGCTCGCGACTACGCCCCGTCTTGTTCATGATGTTCTCGATGCTGCCGGCGACGAGATCGGTGTCGGTAAAGCCGGGACACACCGCGTTCACGGTGACATTGCTTCCGGCCATCTCGATGGCAAGGGAGCGCACCAGACCGATCACGGCGTGCTTGGCCGCGCTGTATGCGCTGACATAGGCGTAACCCTTTAACCCCGCCGTCGACGCGACCGCGACAATTCGGCCATAGGGACGATCTTTCATGCCCGGCAGCACAGCACGGACGGCGTGAACCACGCCCATGAAATTGACATCCATCATGCGCGCAAAAAGAGCGGCGTCCGACTTCGCGAATGGCGCCGATTCGGCGCTGCCTGCGTTGGCAATCAGGATATCAATCGGCTGCCGCGCGCTGGCCTCGGCAATGGCGGCCTTCAACGACGTTTCGTCCGAAACATCGGCGACGGCCGCAAAATGCGCGGCGCCGGCGTCGACCGCCTCTGCGAGAGTCGCCGCATTCCGGCCAAGCACCGTCACGATGGCCCCGGCACCGACAAGAGACGCCGCGATCGCGCGGCCGATGCCGCGGCCACCACCGGTCACCAGTGCGTGCGGCGAGTGCGGCAATCCGGACATGCGCTGGCTCCCTCAAATCCGATGATCGTTCCTCCGATATATTTTAACCTTCAAATTTTTGCAACGAAAGCGGCGCTCGCCACCTCAAACGTCACGGCACGAGCGGGCGGCCCGAAAATTGCTTTAAGTATAAAATTATCGCTTCCCATCCCCCACAGGCCTGTTAGCATCAAGGGCCAAGCAAAAGGATGTCGCGTGTCGCAGCCTGCGCCAATGATAACAAAGGACGGACGCTTCGCCTACGAAGCCGCGGGCGATCCGAATGCGACATCTCTGATTTTCCTGCATGGCATCGGCGGCGCAGCGCGGGCCTGGCGGCGGCAACTTGCCACGTTCGGTGACCGCTTCCGCGCAATCGCATGGGATATGCCGGGTTACGGCAGATCGGCACCGCTCGCCAGCGTCAGCATCGCTGCCCTGGCTGAGGCGCTCCAGCAATTCATCGAACAACTCGGCGCAGCCAAACCCGTTCTGGTCGGTCACTCGATCGGCGGCATGATCGTGCAGAAGTGGCTGGTGCAGTCTCCAAAGCTGGCACGCGCGGTCGTGCTGGCGCAGACCAGCCCAGCCTTCGGCAAGGCCGATGGCGACTGGCAGAAATCGTTCATCGCGGCGCGGCTCGGGCCGCTCGATCGCGGGGAGACGATGAAGTCGCTGGCGCCCTCGTTGGTGAAGGAGCTTGTCGGCGACGATCCCGATCCGAACGGGATGGAGCTCGCACGCGAATGCATGGCAAGCGTGCCCGAGGCAAGTTATCGCGCCATGATGCTGGCTCTCATCGGCTTCGATCAGCGCAGCACGCTTGCGAATATTTCCATCCCGACGCTGCTGCTGTCGGGTTCCAAGGACAACAATGCGCCCGCGCCGATGATGGCAAAGACGGCGAGCTACATCCCTGGTGCTGAATATGTCGAGCTCGCCGGCGTCGGCCATCTCGCCAACCTCGAGCGCCCCGAGGCCTTTGACGAGGCCCTCGGCCGGTTCCTGAACTCTCTCGCGACCAAAGCGTAAGGTGACTGCGCAATGACCATGCAAGTCAGCAAGACGATCGGCACGACCGACAAGGTTGCACTGGATGCGCCGATCTTCGATCCCGTTGCATTCCGCCTCAGCGACGAGCAGGCCGGCATCATCACCCGCGCAAGGGAGATCGGCCAAACCGTGTTCGCCGCTCGCGCCGCCACATACGATCGCGAGGCGACCTTTCCGATCGAGAATTATCGCGACCTGCACCGCGTCGGCCTGCTCGGCATTGCCGTGCCCAAGAAACACGGCGGGCTCGGCGCGAACTACCAGACCTATGCTTTGGCAGCTGCCGAGATCGGCCGCTATTGCGGCGCGACCGCGCTGACCTGGAACATGCACGTGTGCTCGACCCTGTGGTCAGGGCCCCTCGCCGACGATCTCGATATGGACGCGGACACCCGCGCCGAGCACGAGCGGCGGCGCGCGGTTCACTACAAGCGCATCGTCGAGGACGGTGCGATCTATTCGCAACCCTTCTCCGAGGGCGGAGCGGCCGCCGCAGGCGGTGTCGCCTTCGGCACGGAAGCAAGGCCGGTCGAGGGCGGTTGGATCGTCAACGGCAAGAAGATTTTCGCATCGCTGTCTGGTCACGCCGACTATTACGGCGTGCTCTGCACCGAGATCGAGGAAGGCGAGAAGGCGTCGCGCCGCAACACGCTTTACCTCGCGATCTCAGCCAAGTCCGAAGGCGTCTCGGTCGTCGGCGACTGGGACCCACTCGGCATGCGCGGAACGGTTTCACGGACGCTTCTGTTCAAGGACGTGTTCGTGCCGACCGACTCTGCACTGATGCCGCGCGGCGTCTATTTCCAGGCCGCGATGCGCTGGCCGCACATGTTCCTGACGTTGTCGCCGACCTATATGGGCCTGGCGCAAGCCGCCTATGATTTCACCGTGCGTTATCTGCGCGGCGAAGTGCCGGGCATGCCGCCGGTCAAGCGCCGGATGTATCCGACCAAGCAGATCGCGGTCGCGCAGATGCAGATCAAGCTGGAACAGATCAAGGCGATCTGGTTCCAGGCGGTCACCGAAGCCTGCGCCAATCCGAGCAAGGAGCAGGTGCTGCGGGCCTATGCCGCGCAATATTCGGTAATGGAAGGCGCCAACGAGCTTGCCGCGCTCGCGATCCGCACCTGCGGCGGCCAGGCCATGCTTCGATCGCTGCCGCTGGAGCGGATCTATCGCGACAGCCGCTGCGGCTCGCTGATGCTGCCCTGGACCGCCGAGCTCTGCCTCGACCGGATCGGACGCGAGGCGCTGTATGAGACCGGCGAGACGGACGACTGACGGTGGACCTCTGCAGTCTGATCGATCGCAATGCGGCGTTCGCGCCAGACAAGACAGCCATTGCCTTCGAAGGCGAACGGCTGAGCTATGCGGCGTTCGCCGCACGCATCGAACGCACCGCGACGGCCTTGAAGCAGGAGCTCGGCGTCGGCCGCGGCGACCGCGTCGCTATCCTCAGCCTGAACCGGCCGGACTATCTGGTTCTGCTCTACGCATGCGCGCGACTTGGCGCGATGCTGGTGCCGTTGAACTGGCGGCTGGCGGTAGCCGAGCAGCTCTTCATTCTCACCGATGCAGGCGCCAAGGTGCTGGTGCTCGAACGGGCCTTCGAGGGCGTTCTTTCCGAGCTTGCCCGCACCGCGCCGGGGACGTCCGTCGTCGGCCTCGACTTCACGCCATCTCGCGGCACGACATTCGAAAGCCTGCTCGCGCGCAGTGACGGCACCAGCCGAAATCCGCACACAGATCTCTCCTGCCCGCTGCTGATCGTCTACACATCGGGAACAACCGGGAGGCCGAAAGGCGCGGTGCTGCGCCAGGAGGCGCTGTTCTGGAACGGCGTCATGAGCCAGCACATGCACAACATGACGTCCGATGACCACGTGCTGACCGTGCTGCCATTCTTCCACGTCGGCGGCCTCAACATCCAGACCACGCCGGCACTGCAGCTTGGCGCGACCGTCTCGGTCCACGCGCGCTTCACGCCGGATACCGCACTCGCGACCATCGAACAGGAGCGGCCGACGCTGACCGTGATGGTGCCGGCAATCATCCAGGCCGTGAGCGAGCATCCCGCCTGGACGGCGGCCGATCTCTCGTCACTGAAGGCCGTCGCGACAGGCTCGACCATCGTGCCGCCGCACCTGATTGATCGGTTCACCACACGCGGTGTCCCGGTGCTTCAGGTCTACGGCTCCACGGAAACCTGCCCCATCGCGATCTATACGCGCCTCGGCGGCGACCTCTCGCGGGTGGGATCGACCGGACTCGCCGGCCTGTGCTGCGAGGCAAAAATCATCGATCAGGCTGGCAACGAACTGCCGCCGGGCACGCCGGGCGAGATCGCGGTGCGCGGACCCAATGTGTTCTTCGAATATTGGGGCAACGAGGCGGCAACGCACGATGCGTTGCACGACGGCTGGTATCGCACGGGCGACATCGGCCTGTGCGACGCCGACGGCTATTTCTGGGTCCGCGAGCGCAAGAAGAACATGATCATTTCAGGCGGGGAAAACGTCTATCCGGCCGAGGTCGAGCGCGTCCTGCTCGAACATCCCGATGTCAGCGAATGCGCCGTGATCGGCCGGCCGGACCCGCGCTGGGACGAGGTTCCGATCGCTTATGTGATCCGGAAATCCGGCTCCCGGCTCGAAGCGGATGAACTCAAGACACACATCCAGGCGCAGCTGGCCCGCTACAAGGTGCCGCGCGACATCGTCTTCGTCACCGACCTGCCGCGCACCGCACTGGGGAAGGTCCAGCATTTCCTGCTGAAGCAGCTTGATGCGCAGTCCCGCGCGCAAGGAGAAGCGTCTTGAAGATTGCAGTACTGGGTGGGGGAAACGGCTCTTTCGCGGCCGCCGGCGATTTTGCACTGTCGGGGCATGAGGTGCGGCTCTGGCGCCGCGATGCCGGTCAGGTCGCGGCACATCGCGCCGCCGGCTCGCACATCCTGGTCAAGGACCACAGCGGCCGCCACGACGTGAAGCTCGCGCTGGTCACGACCGACATCGCCGAAGCTGTCAACGGCACCGAGCTGATCCTGTGCCCCGCGCCTGCCTTCGCACAGACCGACATCGCTCGCCTGCTCGCCCCGCATCTGCGGGACGGTCAGGTCGTCTTTCTGCCGCCAGCGACATTCGGCTCGATGATCTTCGCAGACGCCGCGCGGGAGGCCGGGAACCAGGCCAAGGCAAGCTTTGCCGAAACCGGCACACTGCCGTGGCTCACCCGCAAGCACGGACCGTTCGAGGTCGCGATCACCATCCGCGCCAAGCGACTTCCAGTCGGCGTGTTCCCGCTCGACCACGCACCGCATGCGCTCGAGGTCATCGGACGCGCTTTCCCCGATGCGATCGAGCCGTGCGGAGATGCGCTGTCCGGGGCGCTGATGAATGCAGGACCCATCATCCATCCGCCGCTGATCGTGATGAATGCCGGCCCGATCGAACATTTCGAGCGCTGGGACATTCATAAGGAAGGCACACAAGCCGCGATCCGGCGGGTGACCGACGCGCTCGACGCGGAACGCATCGCGGTGCGCGAGGCACTTGGTTACGGCGCACCGCATTTCCCGCTCGCTCATCACTATGCGAAAGAAGGCGAGATCTGGATGTATGGCCGCGGCTCGCACGACCGGCTGACGGATTCAGGCGACTGGCGCGAGCGGATCGTGCTGACGGAGCACCGCTATATGCGTGAGGACCTGCGGCTTGGGCTGTCGCTGCTGGTCTCCGTTGCCGGCCTGGCCGGCGTGGCCACGCCGCTGGCGAAAGCGTTCCTGTCGATCGGCGGCGCGGTCTGCGGCGAGGATTTTGCGCAAGGTGGCCGAACGCTCGAGACGCTGGGGCTCGCCAATCTCAGCAAGGCTGAATTGCAGACGCTGCTTCGCAATGGATTCTGACCGATGACCAATCGCGCCAATATCGCCTGTCTAGGGGCTGGCCGCATGGGGCGCGGCATCGCGGTCGCGTTTGCCTACGCCGGGCATCAGGTCACGATGATCGACGTCAAGGCCCGTAGCGCAGAAGAATTCGCCAAGCTTGAGGCGGACGCGCTCGCCGAGGTCACGAAGACCTTTGCCAGCCTGTCCAAGCTGGGGCTGCTGACGGAGGCCGATGTCGATCCGCTCATCGCGCGCGTCTCGGTGGTGCCCGCCAGCCAGAGCGAGGCAGCGCTCTCCGACGCCGGAATGGTTTTCGAAGGGGTTCCGGAGGTCGTCGAGCTCAAGCGCGAGGTGCTGGGGTCAGCCTCACGGCAGGTCCGACCCGACACGATCGTTGCATCGACGACGTCGACTATCCTCGTCGATGATCTCTCCGGCGCGATCGTGAATCCTCGCCGCTTCCTCAACGTGCATTGGCTCAACCCGGCCTACCTGATCCCGCTGGTCGAGGTTTCGCCCGGCAGAGCCACCGATCCCGCCATCGTCGACGAGGTCAAGGGGCTGCTCGAAGGCATCGGCAAGGTTCCGGTCGTCTGCGCGGCGACGCCCGGCTTCATCGTCCCGCGCATCCAGGCGCTGGCGATGAACGAGGCCGCGCGCATGGTTGAGGAAGGCGTCGCGAGTGCCGAGGAGATCGACAAGGCGATCCGTTACGGTTTCGGCTTCCGCTATGCCGTGCTCGGACTGCTCGAATTCATCGACTGGGGTGGCGGCGACATCTTGTACTATGCCAGTCGCTATCTCGAAGGCGCGCTCGGCAGCGACCGTTACCGCGCGCCGGACGTCATCTCACGCAACATGCATGAAGGCCGGATCGGCTTGCGCACGGGCGCCGGCTTTCTCGATTATTCGGGCATGGACGTTGACGCCTATCGCGTAAAGCGGCTTCAGGCCATGGTGGATCTGCTGCGCCACTTCGACCTGGCTCGCCCACCCGTGCTCGACCGCAATTAGCCGAAGACGTCCTGCAAAACGCCTTCGCGGACGACCGCGACGCCATCGAGCTCGATGGTCGTTCCCATCATCGGCAGGTCGAAATGCCCCGCCGTGTAGCGGCCGGCGAATTCGTTCGCGCCTGTCGAGAACAGGAAATTGCCGGAGACGGCCCGAATCTCGGTACCATTGGTGTCGCGCTGGTCGTACATCGACAGCGCTTCATAACGCGCACCGGGGTTCATGCCGAAACCGACATGCGAGACGGCATAGGCCTCGCGATCGCCCCACGCAGCAAGATAGGCGCGCATCATGGCCGCATCCGTGCCCTCGCCTTCCAGCTCGACGACATAATCGTCCTTCAGCGTCATCGTCACCGGCGACGTCAGATAGCGCTTGAAGGTCAGGTTGATGTCGCCGGGCGCCATCACCAGCGTGCCGTTGATGGTCCCGCTCTTGGGAAAGCTGACGACGATTCCGCCGGGCCAATGCGCCAGCGTGCCGGGCTTGTCGGTCCAGCCCCACACACCGACCGTGGACGCGCCGACCATGTCGACATCGAGCGCCGTGCCGGCCTTCGACGTCACCCGCATCCGCTTGGTCCCGCGCAACATCTTGGCCGCCGCACGAACGCGCTTCTCGAGCGCGGGATCCGGTACCATCCGCTCCAGCGCCTCGGGATGCTCGTTCGAGATCACCAGGATCCGCGCGCCGGCCTTGAGGATCTCCGGCGTCTCCACCGCATGCATCAGGCCCTCGACGGTGCAATCCACCACGAAGCCGGCCTGCTGAAGCGCGGTGATGACCGGACCAAGCTTCTGGATCGCCTCGCTCGCCCCCGTTGAGCGAACCGGAACGATATTCCGGTTGCGCGGTGTCGGCATCACCACGTGAAATGGCCGAGCGCCCATGCGTAGCAGCGCGAGCTCCGCCAATTGCACATTCAACGCACGCGACTGGGTTTCCGACAGGATCGCCGCGGTATCGCCGGCCTTGACGGCGCAACGTTCAAAGATCTCGCAAAATGCGTCGATCCATTTTGCCTCGATGCGATCAGCCAGCATGGTACACTCCCGGTCTTCTGGTTTCTTCTTGGTCAGTTCACGCCTCGGGAAAGCCCCGCAGCAGGTACGAGCGCAGCGCGCCGAGCAGGCCATTCAAGATCAGGCCCAGCAGCGAGATCGTGATCAGAGGCACGAACATGTCGACGGCCTGGAAGGTTCGCGCCGCGGTCACGAGCGCGTGCCCCAATCCGTCCGTCGACGTGATCATCTCGGCCAGAAACACCACGATGCAGGAAATGACAAGCCCGATCCGGCATCCGGTCAGGATCGACGGCATCGCCGCCGGCAGCACCACCTTGAAGAGGATTTCGTAGCGCGGCGTTCCCGCCGCCATCGCCGACCAGATCAGCTTCTGTTCGACGGTCGACGCGCCGTAATAGGTCGAGAGCAGAATGGGAAAGAGCGCGTCCGCGGCCACCAATGTGATCTTCGACCCGTGGCCGAATCCGAGCAAAAGCAGGAGCGCCGGATAGAGCGCGACCTTGGGCAGCGGGGCCAATACGCGGACGATGGGCCGAACCACGGCATTGATCGCCGGATTGGCGGCGGCGGCAATGCCGATACTGACACCCAGCACGACCGCAATCGCGAAGCCTGCAAACAGCCGGATCAGGGTTGCCGCGATCTCCTGCTGAAACGTCCACGTCACGAGCTGCTGGAGCAGCCGGCTGAAGACGAAGCCCGGCGGCGGCAGCAAGACCGCGGGCGCAAAGCCAAATGACACCAGGCCCTGCCACAAGGCGATGACCAGCACGATCGGGGCAATCCCAAGAAACACGTTTGCGGAGAGAAGGCGCGTCATCACGAAAAGCTCAGCGGCATGTCGAACTGAGGTTCGGACCAACGCACGAGCCTGGCACGAACCCTTTCAAAAATCGCGTCGAGCCAGATTCCCATCGCACCCACGATGATGATCATCGCAAAGACGGTGTCGTATTGGCCCATGTCGAGCGCATTGAACAGGATGTTGCCGGCGCCGGACTGGCGGGCGATCATCTCGCTGGTGATCATCGTGATCAGCGCCAGCACCAGTCCCGTGCGGCAGCCGGTCAGGATCTCCGGCAGCGCCGCGGGCAACACGATCCGCACCAGGCGTCGTGCGGGCGAAAGCCCCATCGCGGCACCCGACCACAGCATCTTCTCTTCGACGGCTTTGGCACCCTCGAAGCTGTGATAGATCACGGGGAGACTGACGCCCAGGAAAATCACCAATGTCTTGGTGATGTCGCCGACGCCCAGCCAAAGCATGATGATCGGCATCAAGGCGGCCTTCGGCACCGGATAAATCACCATCAGGAGCGGATTGAAAAAGGCCGCGACGCCCCGACTGCGTCCCATCAACAGGCCCAGCGGAATCGAAACCAGCACCGCCACACCGAACCCTATCGCCATACGGCGAAGCGAGGCCAGGATGTTGATCAAGGATTCCTTGTCGCCGAGAATATCCGGAATTGCCCGGATCGCCTCGATCGCCGTCGGGAAGCTGTCGTTCTTCAGCGCAAGCGACGCAACCTGCCACACGGCCAGCAACCCGATGCAGGCCAGCACCGGAGCGGCCCGTCTGATCAAGGTGGCCGACGACATCATGACGCCTGTCCGGCTTCGTCGCTTTCATCGAACATGCGCTCGATATCGACGATGTACTTCTGATAGCGCGGGTCGAGCAACAGCTCGTTGCGGCGGCGCGGTCGCGGCAGATCGATGTCGATGACCTCGCGGATGCGGCCGGGCGATTTCGACATCATCACGACTTTATCCGAGAGAAAGACGGCTTCGTCCACCGAATGGGTGACGAACAGCACCGTCTTGCGGTCACGCTCCCAGATGTTGAGAAGGTCGTTCTGCAGGCGCGTCCTTGTGTGCGCGTCGAGCGCACCGAAAGGCTCGTCCATCAGCAGCACTTCGGGATGGTAGGCGAGCGTCCGCGCCAGCGCCACGCGCTGCTTCATGCCGCCCGACAATTCCTTGGGGTAGAAACTCTCATAGCCCTTGAGGCCAACCATCTCGATCAAGGCCAGGCTCAGCGCTTCCGCCTCGGCGGCGCGCACTCCTTGCTGACGCGGGCCATACATCACATTGCCCAGCACAGTCTTCCAGGGAAACAGCGCAAATTCCTGGAACACCGGTCCGCGATCCGGACCGGGACCCGTGATCGCATGTCCCTTGATCTTCGCCGAGCCGCTGGTCGGGCTGACAAAACCGCCGACGATATAAAGCAGTGTCGACTTGCCGCAGCCGGACGGCCCAAGGATGGAGACGAAGGCGCCCTCCTCGATCGTCAGCGATATCTCGGAAAGCGCCACATGATCCTTGCGCGCCGAAGTCTGAAAGACCTGCGAGACGCGGTCGATCTCGATGATTGCAGAAGCCGGCTCTTGTGATCTCACCGGTCTCACCCATTCGCTCGATCTCGCAGGCACTACCGTCATCCCGTCTCTCGTCTCACTCGCGCGAACATTCCTCGACGAACCTGCTGAACGTTCTCCGTCAGCGGCACGAGCTTAGCAAGAAACCTGCCAGACAGGCGGTCGTTTTCGCACCCGTGCGGTGCGTCATTCGAACCACGGCCATTCAGCCGGGCCTTCATGCGTCACGGCTCCGCCCGGCGCCTGCCCCACCAGTCGCGCATATTTTGCGAGCGCGCCTGCACGGTGACGCGGCGGACGTTGCTTCCAATCTCGTCGCCGCGCTGTGAGTTCCTGCTCATCGAGCAGCACATCCATCCGCCGGTTTGCGGCATCGATCCGGATCCTGTCACCGTCGCGAACGAGCGCCAGCGGACCACCAACAAATGCTTCGGGGGCCACGTAGCCGATGCACATGCCGCGGGTCGCGCCGGAGAACCGGCCATCGGTGATCAGCGCGACCTTTTCGCCCATGCCCTGCCCGTAGATCAACGCGGTGACGCCGAGCATCTCGCGCATGCCGGGGCCGCCGACCGGCCCCTCATTGCGGATGACGAGAACCTCGCCCGCCTTGTAGCTGCGGTCACGAACCGATGCGACGCAGGCTTCCTCGTCCTCGAAAACGCGCGCCACGCCTTCGAAGAATTGACTCTTCAAACCTGCGACCTTGATCACCGCACCGTCGGGACAAAGATTTCCCTTCAGCACCGCCACGCCGCCGTCAGGCATGATCGGCGCGCCCGCCGCGTATACGACTTCTCCATCGGGCGCGTTGGCGGTGCCATACTCTTCGGCAAGTGTCCGGCCGGTGATGGACAGGCAGCCGCCATCGATGTGCCCGCTCTGGATCAGCTCACGGATCACGACCGCCGCGCCACCGATGTCGTAGACATCCTTTGCGGTGTATTTGCCCCCGGGGCGCAGATTTCCGATCAACGGCGTCCTGGCGAAGACCTCGCCCACATCATCGATTGTGAATGCAATGCCGGCCTCGTTGGCGATCGCCGGCAGATGCAGCGCGGCGTTGGTTGAACCACCCGTCGCCGCAACGATCGCCGCGCCGTTCTCGAGGGACTTCCGCGTCACGATGTCGCGAGGCAGCGGCCCGCCGCGTTCCAGCATCTCCATGATCAGGCGTCCGGCGCGCCGCGATATCTGCGCACGCTCGGCATAGATACCGGGCACCATCGAAACGTTGGGAATGGTCAGGCCCATCGCCTCCGAGACCATTCCCATGGTGTTGGCGGTGAATTGGCCGGCGCAGGCGCCGATCGTCGGCAAGCAGGCACGCTCGATCCGCTCGAGCGTGGCGCCATCGATCTCACCAGTCATGAAGCTGCCGACAGCCTCATAGGAATCGAGCACCGTCAGCGTGCGCCCATCCACGCGGCCCGGCAGCGAGCTACCGCCGTAGATGAAGATGGAGGGCACGTTGCAGCGAACCATGCCCATCATCACGCCAGGAAGCGTCTTGTCGCATCCGCCGTATCCGATCAGCGCATCGTAGGCCAGACCATGGACGACGGCCTCAATCGAGTCGGCGATCAGTTCACGCGAAAACAACGAGAACTTCATTCCCTCGTGGTTCATGCTGATGCCGTCAGAGACCGACACCGTCGAGAATTCGCGCGGCGTGCCGCCGGCCTCTTCGATACCCGTCTTGGCCGCGGCCACCTGAAAATCGTGGGTCATGTTGCAGGGCGTCTGCTCGCCCTTCATGCTGACGACGCCCACCATCGGCTTGGCAATCGCAGCGTCGTCGAGCCCCATCGCGCGCATGAATGCGCGGTGCGGAGCCCGGTCGAGGCCGTCTGTGGTGACGCGTGATCGCAACTTCTTCATACGTGCATCTTCTTCGTGCCACGTCCCGGATCATCCGGGACGCCGCAAACTCCACGTTCGGATCGTTCGCTCGCCTACTGCAGCGGAGCAACGATTGTCGGATGCTTGAACTGCGCGACATCCAGTTTTGGCAGCATTCCGGTCTCCGCATAGATGTCCAGCATCTTCTGGATCGCGGGGAAGTTCGGCGCCGCGCCTGGATCACGGCCGAAATCGTTATCCTTGAGCAGGTAGGTCTCGAGCACCGGGAGCGGCGCCTTCAGCACTTCATTGACGACCTTCAAGGTCTCCTCGCGGTTGGCCAGCGCCTTCTTCATGCCCGAGGTGATGTCACGGACATAGGTCTTGACCAGTTCCGGGTTCTTGTCGACGAAATCGGCACGGCAGGCTTCCAGGATGTGCACGATGTTCGGCATGGCCTGGGACAGCGAGAAGAGCTTCCTTGTGCCGCCCTTTGCCTCTGCCCGCGCGGCGAACGGCTGGTTCATATTCACCGCATCGACGCGGCCTTGGCGCAGCGCATCCTCGGAGACAGCAAAGCCGACCTCGACCAGCTTGATATCCTTGGTTGGATCGACGCCATTCTGCTTCAGGAGCAGGTTGAACGGGCCTTGCGTACCGCCGCCGATCACGGAAATGCCGACCGTCTTGCCCTTGAGATCAGCGATCGTCTTGATGGGCGAGTCATCCATGACGGCCCAATAGACCGAGAAGCCGCCGGGCTTCTCGAACACGTGCTGCGCCACGATGTAGGCTTTGAGATTGCCGCCGACCACACCATTGGCGAGCGACAGCGGCGCCTGCGTCGCGCAGTCCAGTGCGCCGGCCGCCAAGGCCTGCGTCATCGGCGCGGTGCCCTGGAATTGGGTCCATTCGATATTGTAGGTCTTGCCGATACTGGGAAATTCAGCCGGGCGGCGCATCATCCAGTACTTCGATTCCTCGGCCGGGATCGTCCAGCCGACGCGGATCGTCTGCTGCGCCCATGACGGGCTTGCCCCCGCGCTCACGGCCGCCGCCCCCAAAGCCAGGATCCATCTCGAAACGGTTCGCATCGTGCCCACTCCGCTGCTCCGGCGCCGACAGGCGCCACCCAACCCCGACCGGGCTCAAATCTTTCATGGTTCAAACAATCAGGCAAGCCATGCGAGCCCGGCGGTTTTGCCGTCCGACGCGCAATGTATGGTAAAGCCACGTCGCGCTGCGGCAGAAGGAGGCAACCTATGGCTGATGCGAGCAAGGCAAACCCGCAAGGCGTCGAGAGGCTGGGCTATCTCGGCCTTGGCCTGATGGGAACGCCGATGACCCGACGCCTGCTCAAGGCCGGCTATCAGGTCACTGTCTGGAACCGTTCGGAGGGCAAGGTGGCTCCGCTCGCCGAGGCCGGAGCCAGGCGCGCAGCCACGCCTCGTGATCTCCTGACGAACTCCGATATCGCCTTCATGTGCGTGACGGATGCCGCGGCCGTCGAGGAGGTGATCTTCGGGCCTGAGGGGCTCGCGGCAGCGCCCGGCGCAGGCAAGCTTGTCGTCGACTTCTCGTCGATACATCCCGACGCCGCCCGCGATCTGGCAAAGCGACTGAAAGCCGCCAATGGCGCCGGCTGGATCGATGCACCGGTTTCCGGCGGAACGAAGGGCGCCGAGGAAGGCACCCTTGCAATCATGGCCGGCGGAGAAGCAGACGAGATCGAGAGGGTTCGCCCCTACGTGCAGGCCATGGCGCGCAGGTTCACCCACATGGGCCCGACCGGCGCCGGCCAGACCACGAAACTCTGCAATCAGGTGATCGTGGGATGCGCGATGGCCGTGCTGGCAGAAGCCACGCGCCTGGCCGTCAACGCCGGTATTGACGCCAATCGCCTGCCCGAAGCGCTCGCTGGCGGCTTCGCGGACTCGATCCCGCTTCAGCTTTTCGTGCCCAGAATGGTGCAAGGCATTCACTCGCCCCCGCTCGGCCACATTGCCACGATGCTCAAGGATCTCGATACGGTCGCCGACGTCGCGCAGGCGACATCGACACCGGTGCCGATGGCCTCTCTTGCGGGACAACTTTTCAGGCTCGCCAAGGCCGCGCGCGGCGCGGAAGCGGACGCGCTGGAGATTTACAAGCTTTCAGCGGCAGAGCGCTAAGCCGTCGAGCGAGCTCTGAAGCACGTCAAGGCGACGTCTTGCGCTCGTCATCTGCGAGGAATCGGCCGAACGTCCCCCGCGCGAAGAGCAGCGGCTCCTTCGTACTGTAGGTGTAGGCCTCGACCGCGCCGAGAAAGATCACGTGGTCGCCGCCATAGTAGCGATTCACGGAGCGGCATTGAAAATTGGCGACGCTCTCCGCAAGCACCGGCGCTCCGCCGAGGCCCGGCGCCCAGTCCACACCTGTGAACTTGTCGTCCGACGACTTGGCGAATTTTGTCGCAAGCGCCTGCTGCGAAGCACCAAGCACGTTGACGGTGAAATGGCTGGCGTTTTGGAAGATGGTCAGACTAGCGGAATAGACGACCAGGCTCCATAGGACCAGCGGAGGGTTCAGCGAGACGGAGGCGAACGAATTACAAGTCAACCCGTAGGGCTTGCCGTCAGGCGCCGCGGCCGTGATGATCGCCACGCCCGTTGCATAAGTTCCGAGCGCGTTGCGAAAGTCGCGAGGATCGATCGACGAGCTGTCGCTCGCGAACTCGTTGGCGGGATCGGGAGCGCCGGGCTGCTGCGGCAGATCATTCATCGGCCGGCCTCACAGCGTGAGATTTTCGGACGGCAGGCCCAGCGCCACCCGTCCATAGTTGGTCCCGGCCGCATCGAAATTGAATGCGAGATGCGAGTTGATCGCGTGCGCATCGCGGAACTGCCGCTGCAACACGCCGGTCGTGAACAGACCGCGCGCGCCGCTCGCGGCAAACAGCATCGAGACCGCGTCCGTGCACAGGTTCACCGAAAAAGATCCGTCGCGCCGATAACGGGTCTTGGTTGCCATGCCAGGGATGTGACCAAGCCGCGCATCCTCCATGGCATCGAGGCACGCCGACCGCATGATCAGGCGCGCGGCGTCGATCTTCGCCGAGGCCTCCGCGATCTTGATCTGGGTGCTTTGAAAATCGCTCAACTTGGCCCGGTTGTAGGTTGAAATACGATGACGTGCGACCTCCGTATAATCGTCGAGGCACGCTTGCGCATTCCCCAGCGCGACACCGGAGAGGACGTATGGGAACAGCGAGAATACGGGCAGCGCATAAAGCGGATTTGGATTGACCGTGCTTCCCGGCGTCGGGCCGCCTGAGAGGTCGCCGACGGCGACTGTCATATGGTCAGCCACGAAGACGTCCCTGACCTCCACGTCGCAGGACCCCGTCCCGCGCAATCCCGCGACGTTCCATGTGTCCAGCACGCTGTAATCGCCCTTCGGCAGCAGAAAGATGCGATACTCGATGCCGTCGGCCTCGTCGTCGGAGTAGACCACGCTTGCAAGCATGTTCCATTCGCAGGAGGCAACGCCGGAGGAGAATGGCCAGCTGCCGCGCAGCTGATAACCGCCCTCGACTCGCGTGGCGCGTCCGGCGGGAAAAATGAACGAGGATGCGATCAGCGCATCCGGATCACGGCCCCAGACCAGATCCTGCGCCTTTTGCTCGAACATGCCGAGCATCCAGTGGTGGCTAGCCAGATTGGCGAGATTCCAAGCTACCGATGCATCCGCCTGTCCGAGCAGCTCAGCGCAGTCGACAAGAGCGACATAGTCGAGCTCGGCGCCGCCAATCCGTGCCGGTTGGAGCATCCGGAACAGGCCGGCTTCATGGAGGTCCATCTCGGTTTCCGACGGGAGATGCCGCAGCTCCTCCGTCCGCGCCGCCCGCTCTCGTAGTCGCGGCACGAGGGCCCGGGCCTTCGCGATCATCGCCGCATAGGCGCGTTCGCCAGCTTCCGGCCCGGTGGGCTGACCCATGCTCGGCTTTCGACCAGGCGCCATTCGCTTCCCTCACTTTGGCGTATTTATGCGGCCGGCCCCTTACCAAATCAAGCCAATGCAGCAGGCATCACGAAGCATCGATTCCGAATGCCGCGCGAGCCTGTTGCCAGGGGACTGACGGCTCCGGCTTAAACCGGAGTAGAGGGCTTGCCCGAGCCAAAGACGCCCTTCCGGGTAAACTCCGCGATCCGACGCTCGTCATAACCGAGCATGCTGCGCAAGACGTCCTCGGTATGCTCACCTAACAGCGGGGCCGCAACGGGATCGATCGCGGCGGTCAGGCTCATGGTAATCGGCGGCTCCATGTTGGGCACCCATTCCGCTGTACGGTGCGGAATGCGGCTCAAGCGATGGCGCTCGCGAGCCTCTGGCGCATTGAACCCCTCCTCGACCGTACGGAGATAGCCGACTGGAATATTGGCCAGCTTCATTTTCGCCATCCAGTTCTCGAGCGTATCGCTGGCAAAGACCTCCGCAATGGCTGCCCGCAAAAGCTCCTTGTTCTCGGAACGGGCCTTGCGCGTGGCAAACTGCGGATCGGTGATGAGATCAGGCCGGTTCAGCACCTCGACCACGAGCCGGCGATACAGCCGATCGTTGGCGCAGGCCATGTAGAGTGGCCCATCGGAGGCCTCATAGACGCCGACGGTGGGGGACCCGCTGGGTGAATTGCCGAACCGGCCGGGATTTTCGCCGTTGATGAGATACGCCATGCCGTAGAAGCCGGTCATCCCCATCGCAACGTCGAACAAGGCGACTTCGACATGCTGCCCGCGGCCAAGCCGGTCCCGGGCCAACAGCGCCAGCAGGATGGCGTTACAGGCAGACATCCCCGTCGCCATGTCCACGATGGGAGGGCCGGTACGAACCGCCGGACCGTCGGCAAATCCGTTGAGCGACATGAAGCCGCTCTCCGCCTGCGTGATGGGATCGAAACCGGGGCGCGAGGCGAACGGTCCGGAGCGTCCGTAGGCGGAGATCGAGCAATAGACCAGCCGGGGATTGAGCGGGGCGACCGCGTCATAGTCGAGCCCGAACTTCTTCATGACCCCGCTCGAAAAATTCTCTACGACCACATCCGCCTTGCGGATCAGATCCAGCGTGATCTCGCGGGCCTCTGGCACGGCAAGGTCGAGCGCAATGCCGCGCTTGTTGCGGTTCAGGCTGAGATAGGCGGCGCTTTCGCCGCCAATTTCGGCGTGTTCATAGGCGCGTGTGTCGTCGCCGCCGTCGGGGTTTTCGATCTTGATGACGTGCGCGCCAAAATCGGCGAGCGTCTGGGTGCAGGCCGGGCCGGCGACGACACGCGTGAAATCGATGACCAGCAGACCGTCGAGCGCACTCGGCCCTTCCATCGCTCGCGACGAACGTTCCGGCAATTGAGGCTTGGTCGGCATCGATAGTGCTCCCTTACATCGGCTTATGGCCGCCGAATTTCCTGCAAGAGCAAACTTAAAGCCCGGCGCCGCCAACTTCGCAAGGGCCTCGCTGGCTTCACCTGAAACGCAAAAACGGCCCGGCAGCGTCAAGCTGCCGGGCCGTTAGATATTTGAGCGTATGGAGGCTGCGCGCATCTTGCGCAGCAATTCTAGTCTGAGAAGGTCACGTTCCGCATCACGGGAAACCACTCCAATTGCTCAGCGCAGCCACTTTCGCCAATAAAGCGTATGCGACCAGGCCCAGGGCGATTCGGGCTCGTACAGCCGATAACCCGCATGGATGAAATTATTGGCAGATACGGGATTGTCCGTCGTATCGGAGACGATGCTGTCCCATCCCAGACGCCGCCCTCGCGCCTCGATCGCTCGCATCAGCCTGAGTTGAAGTCCCCGCCCCCAATGCCGCTGCAAGACGCCGACCCGACAAAAATATCCACTTTTTCGCGCATGCGTCGACGGCACAACGCCGGCGAAGGCAACCGCGTCATCATCGTGATAGGCGAGCCACCACGTACCCGATTCGAACTGCGGCAGGGACGCCCCACCGAAGAATGTCAGCCGGTGCAAATCGCCGAGAATCTCGGCAGTCTCATCATCGTCCGCATCGACGATACGAATTCTGTACATGGGTTACCTATTGGCGGGGTAATCGGGAGTGCGCGACCTGCGACCCCGTAGCGGTCGAGGCTCACTTGCCCAGCACGACCTTGACACCGAGCCAAACCGCACCCATCAGACCGGTCGCAATGACTGTGATCACCGCCTTGAAGGTGTAGCTCTGCGCTTGTTCCACGCTCTTTCGCCAGCGCCGCAGGTGCTGGAAGTCAGCTCTGAGCTCTTTCCGGTCATCGCCTTCGATCCCGAACGAGGCCAGGACCGATGCCACCGCCTTCAATACGATGGCATCGACGCTCTCCTGCTGAACTCGGTGCTGCTCGGCCAGTGTCTCCGCGACAATCGCCCGGATCTCCTCGTCTTGAATCTTCACCGCTTGATGATCCTCGCAACATTCTCGAAACCGCGCTTGGCGAAATAGAAAGAGACGACCAGATTGGCCGTGATCGCCGCAAATCCAGCCAAAGCGTCAGTCGAGCCAAATCCAAGGACCTTGTCCCAGACCAGCAGCTTTGCGAAGTACAGCGCCACGCAATAGCCCATCAGCTTGTCGGGCTCGTACCAATGCCCGATCTCGGCGATGCGGTACTGCATGACGGCTTTGGTCTCGGCCGTCTGCGATGCGATCTCGCTCGCCGCGAGATCGGCCGCAATCTTGCTGTCGACATTCTCAGCCTTCAGCTTGGCGCTGTAGGCTTCGATCAGCGCCTTGACGACGGGACCGCCAAGAAACGAGATGATGGTCATCCACATCAGTTTGTCCTCCGGAGAGTTCGCAGCCGTGCGATGATCGTCACCACGGAGATCGCAAGCAGGATGCGTCCCGTTGTCTTGACGTCGCCGATGGCCGCGCTGATCTGATCCTTGACGCCGGGATCGCCGAGCGTGTCGGCGAGATCGTCGATGATCGAAGCCAGTGCGCCGGCGAGCGCTATGCAATAGCTCCAGGCAATGGTTACTGAGTGCAGGCAGACCGCCTTGATCCTTGCGAGCATCACGATTTGCCTCGCAGCACTGCAAGTCTTGCCTCAAGCGACTTGATCAGAGCGTCGATGCCGGTCACAAGCCGGAGCACGGGATCCTTGCAATACCAGCAGACGCCAAAACCGGCAGAGAAGAGGATGATATCGAGCATCGTCCGCATGTTCACTTCCTTCCAAGAATTGCTCTGACCAGGTCGATCACGAACGCGCCGATCGAGCCCTTCGACGGGTTCGTCGGTGACGGCTTCGCTGAAGCGCCGGCAGACGGACTCTTTGCGATCTTCCCTTCCGCAAAGCTGACGTCGGGATCGAGCTCCATCAGGGCGATCATCAGCGCCGCGCATCCCAGTTGCGGATCGACCTTGCCTGGATCGAAAACGCCGTCCCGGACATATTTTCCGGCGCGATATTGGTTGGTGCCGGACCAGAGATAGGGCGACGGCAGGCCACGGGCCGCGTATCGGTCAGGCTCCGCGCCCTCGACGTCTTCCTGGCCGCGGGCTTGGGGGACGGCTCGCTTGCAAGCTCGCATTCGACGTCCTCGCTCACGACAGCGTCTCCCACAGCACGATTGCGACGAGGCCCGCGAGCGCGAGCGATATCAGATAGGCAGTCATCATCCCTCCATAAGAAAGAAAATGCGCGGCAGATCGCGCCAGGCGAGGCGCGATCGTTTCGGGCGCGAACCCTATCTCCGTGTCTTCCGGAGACCGCAGCGGCGCGGGCAACTGGCCCCAGCGCCGCGGGCCGGCACGTTCGCGCGTGCACGGCCGGCAATGGTTCGGACGGCGGCGCGCCGATCGGCGCTCCAGGTGTGACGAGTGCGTGGCCGTAATGCGCCGCCGCCGTCCGATCTCGAAAATCGAGACGAAAAAACCCGCGGCGGATGTGCTCCGCGCGGGTGAACCAAACTCGTCTCGATGATGTCATTATGCCGGTGTTTTGCCCGACGTGTCAAAGCCCCGTTGAAATGAAACAGCCCGCCGCAGATATTCTCCGCGCGGGCTGAACCAAACTTCTTTCGATGATGCCATTCTGCCAGTGTTTTGCCCGACACGTCAAACGAACTTACCGGCCCGGCGAAAGTTAGCCGATCAGGAGGATCGGTGAGATGACATTCGAGATGACGTCACCAGAGACATCGCGAGAATTGCCCGGAGCCAAGCCGCGCATCGACAAGGAGCGCGAGACGCAGGAGGCGATCATCGAAGACGCCGGCGAGGCAAAGGAGAGCGATCGCGATCTCGTTCACGGCGATGGCGGCACCATCGACGTTCCCGCCAAACCCGGCGATCTGTCGAAGGACGATTAGGCGGACCGGCGCCCGGCGGCCGTTTCGATGACGCCGTTCTGCCGGTGTCTTGCCCGAGGCCACAAACATCAGTCCACGCTGCCGGGCCTTTGCTGGAACTTATCCGACGAGAGGCGCGTTGAATGCTTCGTCAGAAGGAACGTTCCTGCGATGAGCCGCACTGTCCTGGTTGTTGACGACGATCCCGCCGTCCTCGACGTGATCGTGGGCATGCTGGAAGATCTCGGCTGCGAGGTGATCAGCGCCCTAAGCGGCCTGGATGCACTCGAACGGCTCGAGCAGAACCAGGACATCTCCATCCTCATCACTGACATCAACATGCCCGGCATGGATGGTCATGAACTGGCCGAGCTGGCCAAGCGCGTCCGCCCGGAGCTGAAGATGCTGCAATTGTCGGGTCGCGAGCCCCGGCGCGGCGGCCTTCCGATGATCAGGAAGCCATTTTCGTTCGAAGAGCTCGCCGACATCATGCAGCGGACCACCGGCCTCAGCTGACCATCCAATGCCGCAAAAGAAAACCCGCCGCAGATTGCTCCGCGCGGGCCGAACCAAACTCTTTCGATGATGCCTTTATGCCGGTGTTTTGCCCGACGTGTCAACGCGGCGAACGCGGAAGAGGAAGTCCCTCCTCCCAACTCAATATGTGGTGCGCAACGGGCTTGCTTCAAGTCCCCGCCTCTGCCGTAGAACCCCCGACCCGGGAAACATCCAAAGCAACCAGCCGAGGGGTCACGACATGCCTGTACTGCTTCCGACGTCCCGTTCACGCCGCCAGCCACAGGGAGCCGACGCGCGGAACCGGATGCCGCCCGACCATGCCGTGGTGATCGCCGGCGGCGGCCCGACCGGGCTGATGCTGGCCGCGGAGCTCGCGCTCGCCGATGTCGACGTTGCCATCGTCGAGCGCCGTGCCGACCAGGCACTGGTCGAGACGCGCGCCGGCGGACTGCACGCACGCACGATCGAGCTGCTCGATCAGCGCGGCGTCGCCGACCGTTTCCTGCGCGAAGGGCAGCGCGTCCAGCTCGCGGGCTTTGCCTGGACGCGGCTCGACATCAGCGACCTCCCCACAAGGCACGCTTACGGGCTCGCGCTGCGGCAGACCCACATCGAGCGCATCCTGGCCGACTGGGTCGCGGAGCTCGCGGTCCCCTTCTATCGCAATCGCGAGGTCACGGGCTTTGCGCAGGACAAAACCGGCATCGACGTGGCGCTCTCCAGCGGCGAGACCTTGCGCGCAGACTATCTCGTCGGCTGCGACGGCGGTCGCAGCCTGGTGCGCAAGGCCGCCGGCATCGATTTCGCCGGCACCTCACCGACGCTCAGCAACCTCATGGCCGAGGTCGAGATGCGCGAGGCGCCGGAATTCGGCCTGCGTCATGATGCGCTCGGCTTTCACGGCCTCAGCAAGACCGAGAGCGGCCGCGTGCTGGTCGTCGTGACGGAAGCAACGCTCGCGCGCACCGGCGAGCCCTCCTTGCGCGATCTCAGCGATGCCCTCGTCGCGGTCTACGCCACCGATTTCGGTGTCAAGAATCCCGCCTGGATCTCCCGTTTCACCGATGCGGCCCGGCAGGCCACCACTTATCGCAAGGGACGCGTGCTGCTCGCCGGCGATGCCGCGCATATCCATCACTCCGTCGGCGGGCAAGGCCTCAACATTGGCGTGCAGGACGCCGTCAATCTCGGCTGGAAGCTGGCGCAGGTGGTCCATCGCATCTCGCCGGACAGCCTGCTCGACAGCTACCACGCCGAGCGCCATCCCGTCGGCGCGCGCGTGCTGAAGAACACCATGGCGCAGATCGCCCTGCTCCGCCGCGGCGACGACGGCCTCAAGGCCGCGCGCGACGTCGTCGCCGAGCTGCTCGGCATGGACGAGCCGCGCAAACGTCTTGGCGCGATGATGAGCGGGCTCGACATCCACTACGATCTCGGCGAAGGCCACGCGCTGCTGGGGCGGCGCATGCCGGATCTCGATCTGACGGTCGAAGAACGGAAGCTGAAACTGTTCACGCTGCTGCACGGCGCGCATGCGCTGTTGATTGATTTCCGCGACGCGCGGGATTCCGACATCGCACCCTGGGCTGATCGCGTCAGACGCATCAACGCTGGGTATGATGGCGCGTGGGAGTTACCTTCCATCGGGCAGGTCACCGCGCCAACAGCCGTGCTGGTACGGCCAGATGGCCATGTTGCATGGGTGGGAAACGAAAACCAACATGGACTCGAGGACGCGCTGACGAAGTGGTTCGGACCGGCTGCTGCGTAACGCAGGGAGCGTTACCCGCCGAAAGAAAGCCCGCGGCATCCCGCGGGCTCGATCCAAACTCTTTCGATGATGCCATTCTGCTGGTGTTTTGCCCGACGTGTCAAACGATCGAGCTCGAGCAACACCTGCGAGACTCCATCGCTCGCCCTCACTCCGGTCGAAGAAGCGGTCGTATCCAGCGCGAGAACCACTCTTCGGCATCACTTCGCGGATTGCTCGGATCATCCATACCGAAAATCGGCGGGGGAATGAGATAGCTCGGCTCATCCACGAACGCGCCGATCGGCCGGCTCGCCTTCGGTGGCCGGCCATCAGCAGTCGGCCTCGTCCAGTCGCCAAACCGCTCGTTGAATTCGGTGGAAGGGAGATATGCGACCGGCGCACTTCCCGATGTGAAGACGCTGTCCGCGTTTAACGCGTTCACGCGCATGAGACGGCGAACCTCGGCTGGTGCAACGGCTCCTGCGGCGGGAGCTGTCGGTGCTTGTACGTCCCGGGCAGGCACAGTCCCGCTTGGCCTGTCGGTCCAACTTCCGAAGCGATCTGCAAAGGTGCCAACGTCTATCGGGCCTTGATCGAACGGGTTGCCCGCGGCTTCGGATGAAGCGGAGCGAGATCCCACCGGGCGGCCATCGTTGCCGCCCCTGGACCTGTCGTCATTCGGATCGAATGGAGGATAAGGAGACGCCTCTGTGGCGCGTGGACCACCTTTTCCGTCGCCCGCTGGCTGCGCACGAGCAGCCGTTGCGCCCGCTAATCCTAGAGCCGCTATTGGGGCCAAGGCCGGCAACAGCGGCAGCAATGCTGGTGTCGCCATGGCCGCCGCGAACAATGCCATGCCGCGCAGAACCGCTGGACCGTCTGCAGGATCATGCGGCATGTTGTACGAGTCCGGTCCCATCAGAGGCGATCCATCCGAAAGCTTCAGCAGATCGCCCGTCTCGGGATGGAATTGCAAAACTTGTGGTGGCGGCGGCATGGCAGTGCTGGGAGGCAACTGACCAAGTCGCTGCTCATCTGGAGACGGCGTTGGGAAGGCCGGCAATCCGCCCGAGAGGCGCGGATCACTCCGTGTTAGCCCTTCTTTCTCGCTTAGATCGGAGTGAGTTGGTTGGGAGTAGCCCCGCAAACGAGTGTCGATCAGGGAGGGAATAAGTCCCGGAAGACTGGGAACAGGGCCGACAGCGGTGGACTGCAGCGAGATTGGAGAACCTTCCGGAAGCCCCTCTAAAATCTTGATTCTCTCTGCCATGGTGAGACCACTGGTCGGGGACAGAAGCGGAAAACGCAAGGCCGCTTCCCGCTGACCGGCGCGGTCAAACTGGTCGACCGTTTCCTGCATATGCCGGATTTCTTCTGCATTGTCCGCGGCATATTTCCTCCAGTTTGTGAACCAATTGGAGTTCTCAGCATTTGCCTCCTCAGGCGTCATTCCCTTGGGAGTATTCGGAAACAGATGGCCGTTCGCTAGCGCGTACTTGGCAGCGGCTACAAGCGCGTTCACGTCGGAGGCAATTTCATCCAGCGCACGTGCATCGCCTGCACTGGCCGCGACAAACCTTGGAGACTCTTTGAGCTTCTTCAGATACTCGCAAAATCCCTCGTAGTACGTTCCGAGATGTCCCCCCGTATGCGGACTCGCACTAAGCTCCGTTGCCAGCCGCTGCCTGGACGGCATCGCTATTAGATTTCGAATCGCATCATGGTTGAACCGTCCCCCCAAGAGACCGATGACCGGATGGCTTCGAAATTTCTGCGGCAAAACATGATGATCTTGGAACATGCGACTGCTACTTCCTGGCGCAGAACCGCATCCGAGCTGCTGGTAATCGCAGCCGGCGGATCTGGTCTGAAATGCTTGGTGGATGGCCGGCCGCGAGAGCCGGCCTCTTTGCGTGCGCGCTAGATATCCGTGCCGCTGCTGCGCCCGGCATCGCCGCTCGGGAAACAGCGCCTAAAAGGTCGCCGCCTTAAGGTCGGCGTAACGACGGCTGCGCTCCACATTGCTGAAATAAAATCGGGTCATCCGCCGCTCGACTGGAGTCGTGGAAATGTCTCCGGTAAGAGAGCGATTCTGCGACCAGCCCACGGCCGGACAAAGCCAGATCTTCCGCGAATCTCGACGTGAGGAAGCTAAGGACGAAGCCTCTTGTAGTTGCCGTAGGGATCTCCGAATCTCAGACCTCTAACACCAGCAGCTTTACAGGCGTCCTTCATTGCCTGGTCACAAATAATGCGCGACTCTAGAAACCGTGGCCGGAAAATACGGGCGGAGCCAATGGCCTCCTCTCTAAAGACAAAGCTGGAGATCGCCATGTTATCGTACCGCCTGAAATCCGTTCCATCATCCAGGACTTCGACGATCGACTTTTCCTCGTCGATGACATCGAGCCGGCGCACGATATCGCAAAGCCAATAAACAGGCGCACCCCCCTTCAACGACCGCGTTTCGCACCTCAAGAACGACACACCGTCTCTGTCGACCGCCTCCAGAAGGTTCTTCATCCGATCAGACACGAGCCAAAAATCATGAAACAGCTCCCAATCGACGGGCGGCCGGCCGAGAGATTTGTCGATCAGAAAGCGTGGTGTTTCAGCGAGCGGAGGAAAGCCTCGCTTGCCCCGCGGTGAAAGCAGCACGCGGCCGGCGCCAAGGGCGGGCAAATTCTCAATTTCCAAACCGGGAGGCGTGTGAATTCTGAAATCCAGCCCGACACTATAGAGTTTCGGCGCCTTTGGCTTTCGCCCTTTATTATCGGACGCGGCCATGAATTATTGCTCCTTTCCAATTACGCTGGGCTCACCACCCTCATTGCCCAACCGTCGGCCGAAAACAGCAATCGACCGTCCTGATCGGAGCTCACCCAAACGCCAGCGACTCTGAAAATGTCCAGCCAATGCATTGACGCCTTCACGTAGTTTAATCTCGTTACGCTCAGAAAGTCTTAGAGACGCCGTAAAAATCGCACGTAGTCGCGGCGCTGTGTGCTCTGGGTGGCCTGGCAACGGAATTTGCTTTCTCGTCACTCATGATTGAGCCTCGTTGACCATCGCGCCTGCAACGACACCGGGCGGAGACCACGATGAGCTGCGCAACAATAAAGCCCGCGGCATCCCGCGGGCTCGATCCAAACTCTGTCGATGATGACATTCTGCCAGTGTTTTGCCCGACGTGTCAAACGATCGAGCTCGAGCAGTGCAGCAACGTCATATACGGATCGGAAGCAGCTCATTGAGATCAATGTTTGAAGTCATCGGTACAGTAGAACACCGGCAAACCTCCAAGCACATCGGAGTTCTCATAACGAACAGCGATGCGCTCGTTCTCAGTTGCCCCGATCGTGTCGCCGTCCTTGACCACGTTTCCGTGCTCGATCAGATACACGGACAGTCCAGCCACTTTGTCGATCATCGCGGCAAGCGTGAGCTTACCCGTCACAAACTCGATCTCACGGCCGACGAACGCGGACAATCCCATCGTGATTGCCCCGATCTTCGCGTCTGATCGGAACGGAAGCGTGTCGATCCACAACGTGAAGGGATAGTCCGGAAATTGCGCAAACGACCAGTTGGACATCTCCAGCCACAGTTGGGCAGGCCGCGCGACCCGGCCCGCCCACACCACGCCGCAACACTCAGGCATCGTCGCAATCAACGCACCGATGACCGCGGTCGTGACCCGCGCGGCGACCAGCGGCTGTTCGCTCTTACCGAGCATCGAGACGATCAGATGACCTCGATGCCGGGCGGCCACCGCCTTGCTCTCCGGCCACGTCGTCGCAGCGCGTGCCCACAGTCCCTGATCGTCCGGGATGGGTGCCGGCATCGACATGACGGCGACAAGCTCGTTGCCGCAACGAATGAGCGGCGAGTTTGCTCGAGCCTGCGGTGCACGCCCGTCATCCATCGTCTCCGTTGCCAACTCCGGATGTCGGGCGTGAAGGACCTCTGCAACCGCAGACATGTCCGGCGTCACCGGATTATCCAACAAGATCAAAGCGAGAAGGGAGCTACTCATCGACTGCCCGCGAAATTTTGGGACGAGACGCGATCCTCTGCGCTCGCCCAACAGTTGAAGTCTTCGGGAAGACTAGAACAAAACGGGAACATTGTCAACCAGCGCGTCTTTTGCTTCATATTGGGCTGGCGCAGTCCGAGTGCCGACACAGCCCCCAAACGGTCCCCCATGTTCTCAATCCATCCCGATGATCTCACCTCTGAACCGACCCGCCGCCTGCTCGCGCTGCATCTCGCCGGCATGCATGCAAGCTCGCCGCCGGGCCAGGTGTTCGCGCTCGACCTGTCGGGGCTGCAGGTGCCCGGGGTCACCGTGTGGTCGGTGCGCGAGGGTGACGACGTGGTCGGCATCGGCGCGCTGAAGGAGCTGGAGGGCGGCGGCGCCGAGGTGAAGTCGATGCGGACCCACCCCGATCATCTGCGCCGCGGCGTTGCGGCGCTGCTGCTGGACCACATCGTGCATGAAGCCAAGGCGCGCGGGCTGACCCGGCTGAGCCTGGAGACCGGAAGCGGCCCGGCGTTCGAGCCGGCGCTGGCGCTGTACCGCAAGCGCGGCTTCGTCAACGGCGAGGCGTTCGGCGATTACCAGGCGAGCGCCTTCAACCAATTCCTGCACCTTGCGCTTCGCGCCTGAGCCGGCGCGCCGACGCCACTCTGCGGGAGTGGCCGGCGAAGTTTGCTTGGGAAGTTTCCTTGGGAAGTTTCCTTGGCCCGAAGACGTTCAGGGTTGCATCCGCGAGAGGAGACGTTGTCGATCCTGATCGCGACGTCGCTGATCTTGGCGCATCCGTTCAAGTTCGGCTTCGGCTTTGGCTGTGTCCTGGCCCTGGCGCTTCAAATCAACAATCAGAGCCTCTTGCTCGGCAAGCCGCCGTTCACCCTCGACCACATCGCTCTCGATCCGCCTCAACTCGTCAAATAATGCAGTCTGGTCCATCACGACTTCGGCGCGAGTGTGTTGCGATTGCATGTCTGCAGAGCAGAAGCACGCGGCAAAAACTTTCAACTCAGCCAACTTCTCGGATGTTCCGACCGATGCCACATTTTCCCGAACGTCTGACAACCCGCATGGTCAGCTCCCTTCGCGGCAACAACGACCTGCCCCTGATGTGCTGAAAACTGAAGGGAGTGACGGCAGCCCCTAGAGAGGCGACCCGGTATTGGCGGGTCGGCTCCGCCCTCATTAGCGGACCTGTGGCGACTATCGCGGCATGGGCGCCTTGTAACCCGTAGCGGACTTAAGGATGCTGTTTTCCAAGGGAGGATCATCCCTCCGGTCCGGGAATGAAGCAGCGCCACAAAGGAGTCATTCTTCCATCGGCGTAGGATGGCCACCACCAAACCATCGCCCTGCCGCTGAGGTTCTGCCCGTTGAGCACGACAGAGTTTGGCACGTCAAACCATTGCCCGCGTTCGCTTGGCCGCTGCGGATTTTTCAGAAGGACTCTATAGCCATTCTTTGCCGTATCCCACTCGGCCTCCGCATATTGGCCGTCCCCTCCATCACAGCACGGCTCACCTGCCTTGTTCTTGAGACTTTTGAACCAAGCGTTCAGTTCTGGTCGCATCAGGTCATGTGAATGGGCTGTGTTGATGCCGAAAGATGTGATCGCAAACAATCCCACCGTGCGCGCTACCATCAACCGATAAAGATGCACCTGGCGTCCATTGGAACTGGTCATGGAAACCTCCGTTTCCCTGCCCACGTGCGTGGGTCATCGAAAACGCGCAAAGGTTCAAGGTGCCATCACTTCATCGGCAGGGCTTTGCTTTTTCGCGTGACCCGAGGTCAATTTCGCCTCTTGGCCCCGAGCTGACTTTACGAGTGCACCCGCGTCAGGTCCTCGCGACGGAAATCCGACCTTCCGTACACAGTCCTGAGAGCGACGCCGCGGTGCCCCCTGCGGGGATAAACGACCTGCCTGGCCGACGACTCGCAAGATCGGGGAAAACATGCAATCTTCGGGCAGAAAAACAAAAAACAGGGCCCATCATGAAGGACTTTAAAGCGCAGGCGGAAAAGCTACGGACCGACGCCGCCGAATGCGCGCTCATTCGGGATCTTGCCACCGAGCCGCACAAGCGAGAGCTGTTCAATCGATTGGCAGAGCACCTCGACACTCTCGCAGCGGAGGTCGAAAAGGCCATGGAGGACGAAGCCAAGAGGCTCGCCCGCCGTGCTTGAGATGATCCTATTGTTGCTTGCCTCCGGCGGCGGGCTGCTGGTGGCGATTGTCGCCCTCTTCGAACTCAAAGCCGCGCGCGAACGAAGGCGGATGGCACTGAAGCCGTTACCGCGGGAACGTCCAAGCTGACCGTGGGATT
The DNA here is from genome assembly GCF_002936975.1 of Bradyrhizobium sp. AC87j1. NCBI lineage: Bacteria > Pseudomonadati > Pseudomonadota > Alphaproteobacteria > Hyphomicrobiales > Nitrobacteraceae > Bradyrhizobium > Bradyrhizobium sp. AC87j1. Next base: position 111,155 of record NZ_PTFE01000003.1, on the reverse strand, counting down.
CCGGGATAGGAACGAGGCGACGCTCGACAGGTTAGTCCAGCCCGTGGAGGGCGCGATGAAGCTTCTGGTCGAATATCTGGAGCGAGCTGTTCAGCTTGAACGTTTGGCAGAGACCGAACGCGATGCGGGCTTCAAAAATCAACTGCTTGCACAGGCACTGGCGTATCGGAAGCTGGCCGCCAAACGGGCAAAGGACTATGGGCTGCCGGCCCCGAGCCCGTCCGAACTGGCGCGCTAACCGACATCGCGCTTGGACGAGGCGCGGCGCGTCATCAGGAAGTACGCCGCAGACCTCCGCGAGATCATCATGAAGCTGCGGCAGAAGTTGTGACGCTCCTGAGGGAGCGGACAGAGAGGTTCCTTCTGTGTCCGCTGCGAGTCACGCCAGGCCAGCGACAGGAACAGTCGACCGTCCAGCGGTGTTGGCCTAAAGGGCGCCTGCGCTTTTGGAGCCGCTACTGTGCGAACTTCCCTCGAATCGCTCGTGTCCATTTACGTGCGCTTGAAGAATCGGCGAGCGCTCGAGGAGATGAGAGAACTCCGGCGCAGGCTGCTTGATGACCTCCATAACTCGCCGAACCACGACGCCCGCCATGCTCTTCACGATGATCTGCGAACGATTGAAGATGGACTCAAGCAACTCCTCGCCTGACGGGAGGGAGGTCAGCGCCCTGAAAAGAGCCAGCGAAGTTCTTAACGCTGCCGATTGCCGCAAGCTTGCTGAAGAGTACCGCTCACAAGACGCGATGCCGCCCAGGCGCCGCGACGTGGATCAGCAATTCGCACCTTTATCGTTTCGCTGGTATGGCTAGCGATACTGGTTGCCGCACTTCTGCTATTCCGAGGGCAATCCTGAACGCACACATGGGCTGGTTTGGCCATCGTCGGGGTGCTTGCCGTCCTGTGGCTAAATCAGGCGCCCGCGCTGGCGCGTTTCGAACCCCAGGGGCTGGTTCGAACCCAGTGGTCAGGTCTGGGTCGAGGCACGAAAAAAGGCCCCAGCTCCTTTGGCAACGGGGCGGTGGAACTGGGGCCAAGCGGGGTAAGCCCTTGGGGAAGGGCATCGGGAAAACCTGGCAATTGGCAAAGCGTTCCACACTGCCTGGCGCTGCGGCTTCGTCAACGGCGAGGCGTTCGCCGATGACCAGGCGACCGCCCTCAACCAAAATCCTGCACTTTGCGCTTCGCGCCTGATCCGGCGCGCGGACGCCACCCTTCGGCGACCAGTAAATCAAAACTACTTCGGCGGCTGCAAGCCGGGCGACCGTAGCCATTCGCTCATGTGCGAGCCGGTCTCGGCCTGTCGGGCCTTTCGTAGCAGTTCCTCGCGAGCCGCCCCTGGCGGAAGCAATGCGGCTTTAGCACGTAGGCGAGTCGCTTGTTCGGCAAGACGGACCTCCAGGGTGGTTGTCTGTTTGAACCGACGCCGCTCACTCATCGCTCAACCTCCGAATACGGGTTCCTAATCCGTCAACGGGACTGCCGATCTAATATCCTAATATGCAGATACACTGCCGTCGGTTCCAAAGTTGGACTCAATAAGCTCCGGCGGCCAACTAGGGCGGACTAACGCCAAGCTCTTGAATGGCCAGAGCCGACAACTGCTTCGCCTCGCGAACGCCGCGCTGCTCCAGCTCTATGATCTTTTTGGCGATCAGGTCCGTGATCGGGTCGTTGCGGTCAACCAGACAAAGCGCGCGCAAAGTGCGCTCGTAGGCGTCCGTCAATATCGTTATTTCCTCCGGGCTCAACGGAGAGTTCTGTAACAGGCGGTAGATGGCCATTTTGGGTTTTAGCTCCGGACCCCATTATGGCGCCCGAAAACCCAATTAGGACACACCTAAATTCAGCTTAGGACACGCGGGGATATCCCGCAGTGCAAACAGGACGTTTAGACCTCGCAGCGGGCGCCTCTGTTGTCTTGCGTCCCAGAAACGTATCGGGCGGCGGCTGGTTCAGCAGCTCGCGGGCCTCGCGCATAAGCTCTCGCATGTGTTCTGCCTGCTCATGATCGGCAGGCAGCGGCCGATACACCGACATCGGTGTGCTCCCTTCGCTTCGCAGGCGGGAGCACGCTGGGTCTCTCAGCCACCGACGCCCGCGGACAAACCTTGGCCGGTGATGTCCAGCAAACGACCAGAGGTGGCTTTGGTCCAAAAGTGAACTTAACTCTCGTGTCGCACTCAAATTGAGTAAGTGGCTCAAAGGGCTGATTTTGCACCCGAAAATTTAATTTACGGACATACCAAATGATACAGACTCTGCGCAGCCGGCGACGTAGGGTTAACTCATCACCGCAAGGCCCGTGGCATTTTATCGGTGATGAGAACGCCGGTTTGCGCTCCCGCCCCCCTCGAACAGGGAGATGCGCCATGCGGACGCGGCGTCGTTTCAAACAGATCAAGACTCTCACCGAAAGACTCGCCGACGAAGCCACGCGCTGTCGCGAGGAAGCACGCGCGCTCTCGCCGGGGCGCCGCCGCGAGATGCTGCTGCGCCGGGCGCGGCAGGACGAAACGGCCATGCAGATCGAGGCCTGGCTGCGCTCCCCCGGCCTGAGGGCACCGACATGATGCAGCAATATCGCGCTTACCTCATCGGCGAGAACGGAGTCTTCCGCTCCGCCGAAGCGTTCGAGGCCCCGTCGGATTCCTCCGCCCTCAGCTTCGCGCGGCAGTTCACACGCCACGGCAAGGTCGAGGTGTGGCAGCTCGGCCGGAAGATCGCCGTGCTGGATCCCGAGCAGTCGCCACCGAGATCGTTGACGCGTCAATGATCGCCTGATTGCGATCGCGACGCCGGAGTCTCGATCTCGAACCAGAATGTCAGCTGCATGACGGGACCGCTGGCGTCGCGAACGTCGATCGCCATCGTCTGCCTGCCGCCCGTGGGCGGCGCGGAGAGGACGGCATCGCGTGCCATGTCGGCAAGCGACTTGGCGGCCTCGGCCCGAACGGCGCGCGGGCTGGCCAATTCCAGCCCTTCCTCATCGAGCGCAATTCCTTGGTGGTCACGAAGGTCGAAGTAGTAACGCGGCATCGTTGCATCCCTTTGCCGTATTAGGCCCGAGACGGGCAAAGGTTTCCAAATGCGACGAAAAATTCGCTTGGGATCAAGGGGTTCCGGGAACGCCGCCGAAGTCGATCCGGCAGGACCGGAACTGTGCCTGCTTGCAGCCCCTACTCCTCCGCAAGCTTGTGCTCGATATAGGCATCCACCGTCTCGGCGAACGAGCGCTGCACGCCGACCGCCACATCGTGCTGGTCGAGTGCGTCGCGCTGGAGCACGCGCAGGCCGCGCCCGCGGGCGCTGAGCGGCGCCGTGTTCAGATACTGATCGATGGCGCCTTTGGCGAGCGGGATGGCCTTGGGATCGCCCCTGGCGATCAGGAGCCTGAGCAGGCTCTGGCATTCGGCCAAACCTGGCATGGGGTCAGCCTCTTTACCTTTGCTGCGATTTCGGCTTCGGCCGCTGCACCGGCTGGGTGTGGGTGCCGAACAGCGCCAGCAGGAACGCGACTTCTTCCTTCGAACCGATCTGGATCATGATTGTCTCTCCTCTTCGCTCGGTTGGTCGGAACGAGCGGGCGCGGAGTTCAGGACGATCTGGTTTCAGCAATGTTTCAGCCGTGTTTCGTCGGAGCGGCGGCTCGGGGTGCCGCCTGCTTGTGTACACAATTGAACATGGTCACCGCGAGCTCATCTGCGCTGCAAGCGGACGAGGCGTCACATATAATAAGCCCGCGCGGATCACTCCACGCGGGCTTTTGCTTGACGCTTGCGCAACCTCAGCAAGCGGGACCGTGGGCGCGCCAGTCACCCTCGGCATCTATTCTCAGTGCATGTGGCCAATCAGATAAACGCCGCCGCCGATCACGATCACGGCCGGGACGGCCCAAAGCAAAAGTACAGGCATCTGTCCTTCTCCTCAGTTCGACGTGCAGACCTTGACGGTCTTCATGCCGGCTTCGGCTTCAGTTCTGGTCTTGTACACGGTGTCACCGCTGACGACGGTCGTTTCCGTGGTCGTCGGCTTCGCCTCCGTGATCGTGCACTTCTTGGTCTTGACGTCCTGCACCACGTAGAACGACTGCGCGAACGCGGGAGCCGCAAATGACGTCAACACGGCAGCGGCAATGATGGTCTTGATGTTCATCGTGTCCTCCTCCAGCAGTCCGGTCATCCGGACCTGTCTTCTTCAAACATACGAAATTACCACTTGTTCCCGGTCTCGCCTGAACCAAGTCCCGCTGCCTGCGTTGACGCGGAAACTGGAGGCTTCGATGCTGGATGTGAGACTTGTGACGACCTCGCTGGCCATGCTGCTCGCACTCTTGTCCGTGGCGCTGGCGGATCCCGCCAAGGAGCAAGCCCGGCCCGCTGGTCAAGGCTCCGCTGAGGTTCGTCCGATCCGCGTCATCCTTCCCGCACCTTGGGAGCCCGCGACCAGGCAGGTCGAAGCACAGTCTGTGAAGTGACGGGGCGGCCTCTCGGGCAAGCACGGCCCGCGCGCGCCTATTGGGTCGAAAGCCTCAGAAACAACCCGGCCTCCAGCCTCGACAACCTGCAGCCGTCGGCGGACGGCAAGGTCATCTCCTATGTTGCGCAGGGCGGCGTCGTGAGCGCGATCCTGACCTTCGACGCATCCGGGAAGATCGCCTCGATCACATGCGGGCCTTCGAATTAGCCGTTTTCAGCGGCTTGCGCCTCTGAATGACAAGCCGCAAGGCGATGCCGTGCTGCCAGGCACGCACTCTCACCGCCGCTTCGCTTCGATTGAGCTCACTTGCAATCTCGTCCGGCCGCCGGCCCGCTTCGGCCAATGCCTTCAATCGCTCGTGGTCTTGCGCAGTCCATTTCTTCAACAGCGGGTAGCCAGATTGCATGATGGGAGCCGTCTCGATTCCCGGCGACAATGGACCGGAGCAGTTGAAGTTCCGAAGGCGAAAAACCAGCTGGGCTGCATCGAAGCGACCCCAGGCACCTCCGGGGCTGGACGTGGGGAGCGAAAATGCCGGGGCCCGTGCCAACTCAACGCTCGCGCTCCGGCCATCATCCGCCCCCTCACGCCTTCGTGCCGTATCAATTGATGGGTCGGCCGAAATAAATCTGCCAACGGCATCCGCAGGACGCGCATAAACGGGACAAACCGGCAGACGTTCCTAAACTGGTTCGATGCACACGCGCGTTTCGGGCGAGACAAACTGCGGCACTCGGCATCTTCAAACGTGAGCAACCAATTCGAATCTCACTTGTTGTCGCCGGCACATTCACCTGCCGGAGGACAAAAAAATGCGACGACTTACTCTACTTGCCACGACCATGCTGCTGCTCGGAGCAGTGCCTGCTAGCGCGCAATCGCAGCCTGCCCAGAGCGGACCGGGCAACAACGCCGTCAACAGCTCGGACCAGAACAACTCGAACAAGCCGGTCGCCGGCCGCAACAGCTTCACCGAGGGGCAGGCCAAATCGCGGATCGAGGATGCCGGTTATTCCAACGTCTCCGGCCTGCACAAGGACAACGAGGGCGTCTGGCGCGGCAAGGCCGACAAGGCCGGCAGCAAGAGCGACGTCAGCGTCGACTTCCAGGGCAACGTGAACCCCACCAAGTAACAAGCAAATCGCGAGGAGATCTCACAATGACCGTCACCATCTCACGTCTTTACGACAATTACTCCGATGCCGAACGTGCCGTGACCCGGCTCGAAGGCGCCGGCGTGCCGCATTCCGATATCAGCCTCGTCGCCAACAATTCGGACAATTGGTACGGCTCGCGGTCCGGCAAGGTCGACCGCGATCGCGACGGCGTCGACGATCGCGCTGAAGGCGCCGGGACCGGAGCCGGCATCGGCGCCGGCCTCGGCGGCGCAGCCGGCCTGCTCGCCGGTCTCGGCCTGCTGGCGATCCCCGGCCTGGGGCCGGTCGTCGCGGCAGGCTGGCTCGCCTCGACCGCCGTCGGCGCGGCTGCCGGCGCGGCCACGGGCGGCATCGTCGGCGCCCTGACGCAGGCCGGCGTCTCCAGGGAAGATGCCTCGCGCTATGCCGAGGGCATTCGCCGCGGCGGCACGCTGGTGTCCGCGAGGGTGCCCGACCAGGACCGCTCACGCCTCGATGCGCTTCTCCACGAGAAGTCCGTGAACCTGCAGGATCGCAGCGCGGCCTGGCAGAAATCCGGCTGGACCGACTTCGATGCCGCAAGCCCGCCATTGTCTCCCGAGGACATCGGCCGCGAGCGCGAGCTCTACGGCGTGGGCACGCGGCGATAGGCCAGCCCACACCGCCACGACAAAGGCCCCGCGACGCGGGGCCTTTTTTGATGGGAGATACGACCATCAGCGCGGCGCCATACGTCCCGATGCTCTCATCCTGCGGATGCTTTGCCCGACAGATCAAACTTTAACTCAAATGCAGCAAAGCGGATTTGGCGAAATGCAATCTCTTCGCGCCATGCTGGGACATGTGCTTGCGCGAATGCAATCGGGAAAGCGTCGGAGAGATTGCCATGTACTACGTCGCCGCTGCATTGCTGGTACTGTCGGGACTGTTCTACTCCGCGAGCCATCACGAGATCGGCTCGTTCGGCGTCACCATGTGCAGCTATGGCGGCGCATTCTGCGATAACCCCCTGATCGTCTTTTCCGGCGCGGCGCTGGCCGCCGCCTGGGGCATGTTCGTCAGCGTCAAGTAGCGCGGCCGACTTCCTTCATCCCCAACGTTCAGAATCCCGCCGACGCGAGCAGCCTCGCGGGCTGACTTGAGCTTGCGAGAATTTGAGCTGCGGGAATTTTGCGATGATGGCAATCTACACCTGTTTTGCCCGACAGTCAAGTCGATTTAGCATTATCAGAAATCGATAGGGCGCCCGCACGGCGAGGAACTTTCGTTCCCTGATTAGCATTTGCTGTGAAGCATCTGCCCCGACGAGGTCCCCTTCATGAGCGACAGCGCTGTCACGCCGACGAAATCCGCGCCGACGTTGCTGCAAAGGCTGGGGCCGGGCCTCATCACCGGAGCTGCCGACGACGATCCCTCGGGCATCGCCACCTACTCGCAAGCCGGCGCGCAATTCGGCTACGGACTGCTGTGGACGGTGTTTCTGACCACGCCGTTCATGATCGCGATCCAGCTCGTCAGCGCGCAGATCGGCCGGGTTACCGGCAAGGGGCTTGCCGCCAACGTCATGCAAATCGCGCCGCGCTGGGCGGTGCTGAGCCTCGTCGCCATGCTCGTTGCCGCCAACACGTTCAACATCGCCGCCGACATCGCCGCGATGGCCGAGGCGCTTTCGCTCGTCATCGGCGGCCTCAACCACGAGCACGCGCTGATCTTCGCGGCGGGCTCGACCCTGCTCCAGGTGTTCCTGCCCTACCGCCGCTATTCGCCGGTGCTGAAATTCCTCACCTTGACGCTGTTCGCCTATGTCGCGACCGCCTTCACGGTCAAGATCCCGTGGAGCACGGCGCTGCTCGCCGCGGTGTGGCCCGAGGCGAACGTCACCGGCGACTATTTTCTGATGGTCGTCGCCGTGCTCGGCACCACCATCAGCCCTTATCTGTTCTTCTGGCAGGCCTCGCAGGAGGTCGAGGAGATGAATCAGGGCGAACGCGACAAGCCGCTGCGCGAGTTGAAGCGCGGCGGCACCCACGAGCTCGATCGCATCAAGACGGACACCATCTCCGGCATGCTGCTGTCCAACGGCATCGCCTTCTTCATCATTCTCACCACCGCATCGGTCCTGCACGCCAACGGCGTCACCAAGATCAACTCCGCGACGGAGGCGGCCGAAGCGCTGCGGCCGCTGGCCGGCGATTTCACCTTCGCGCTGTTCGCGATCGGCATCATCGGCACGGGCCTGCTCGCGATCCCGGTGCTGGCGGGCTCGGCCGCCTACGGCGTCGCGGAGATCTTCGGGTGGCGTGCCACGCTGGAGGCCAAGCCCGACGAAGCCGCCGGCTTCTACACCATCATCGCCGCGGCAACCATCATCGGCTTCGGCCTCGGCTTCACGGGCATCGACTCCATCCACATGCTGGTGTGGAGCGCGGTGCTGAACGGCATCGTCGCCGTGCCCATCATGGCGATGATGATGCTGATCGTCTCGAGCCGCGCGATCATGGGCCGCTTCAGGGCCCGGTCATGGCTGATCGCGCTGGGTTGGCTCGGCACCGCGCTGATGGCGCTGGCCGTCCTCGCTTTGCTCGGCTCGTCGGTGATCGGCTGAGGTTAGAGCGGCGACAACGCCGCCGAGATCTGCGAGGCGGCTCCACTCTTCGTGAGCAGCGAAGCTACGGCGTCACGGGGTTGACGGTCGGCGACGTTTTGGGTCCCGGCCGTGACGGCTCGATCGGCGATTTCGGGTTGGTCGGGAGTACCGCAGCACCAGCCGCCCGTGCCGCTTCTCCCGTGTTCGCATACATAGCAATATGGGCCGGCTGGGTCTTGGCACGGCTCCAGGGGCCGTGATCGACAATCAGCATTGCCGCAATCGTCACGCCAGCCACGATCAGCGCGATCACACCGGGATGGCGGAGGGCGGCAGAGATGGAGCTCGCGAAACGAGTGTTTGTCATCGAAAGATCCGCTGTTGTCCTCATGCAGGTTAATTCAATGGCGCCCCTTCCGGTTCCCCACATCCTTCGGAGCGGACGGTTCCAGCCTGCAGAGGCCACAATCCTGCGGTCGGGAAATCGACCCGGCCCGGCACCGCATTGCCGAACCGAGTGAATAGCTTCAATACACGTGGCTGAGTGTGAAGCGCCGCTGCAAGCGACTCGGGTGTGGTCCACATGAAAAGGGCCTCCAGATGGAGGCCCCTGATCTCGAGAACGTTTCGTCCTGTCAGTTGTAGTCCGAATATTTGAACTGCGGGAGCGCCTTCAGCTGCTCCTTGTTTCCGCTCATGACGGCGTGATCGGGGACCCAATCATTGGTGTTGCGAGTCGTGGCGTTGGTCGAAGCCGCACCGGTGGTCGTCTCGCGCGGCGTCGTCGAAGTGCTGGTGGAGCTGGTCCGGACCGGCTCTTCCACGAACTTCAGCTTGTCCATCGAAACGGCGATATCGTGCTCGCCCATTCCCAGGAAGCCGCCGATGCCGATCACCACCGCGTTGATCTTGCCGCTCTTGTCGACGAGCAGTTCGTTGATGTCGCCGAGCTTCTCGTTGGCTTCGTTATAGACGTTCAGGCCCATGAGCTTCGAAGCGCGCCAATTGTCCTTCAGCATCATCTTATCGGCCGGCTGTGCGGTAGCAGCCGGAGCCGCTCGATCAGCAGGCGGGGTGGATTGCGCGAACGCAGCGCCGCTGATCAGAGTGGTGGTGATCAGAGCTGCGGCGAAAGTGGTTTTCATCATCGTCTCCTCCAGTGAGTCAGCATCCAGATGGATGCCTGGCCGCCAACGCCTGGATATTCCACTTGTTCCCGGTTTGGCACTCAGGGAGCGGAGCCGCAAGCCCGGCGATCCGATCTAGCTCCCGAACATGATGCGCAAGGCGATCACGATGACCGGCGAGACGAGAAAGGAAATCGCCAGCAGCGTCGATCACGGCCTTGTGCTTCCGCGGGCCACGCGGGCAACGAGCATCTTCATGTCCGTCAACATTCGTCGCTGGGAAGCCGGTGCAGGTAGGCTATCCCGAAGCTGGCGAGTTCTTCGGCATCGCTCTCGCGCTCTTCCCATCTGCAAAAAGACCGCGCTTCCGAACGGGCGCGGCCTTTTCCTTTACAACACTTGCGAACTTTTCCGCTCACCACCATCCTCCGGAAGACGGGTCGTGCCGCTCGAAGGCAAGCCGTCGCTCGGGTGCCCGTTTCGATGATTTGGCCGAGCGCTTCGGATGCGTACGAGCCTCTGCGGAGACGCGGAGGGCCGGTTCTTTCTTGATCTGGCCGGACGGTGCTGCAGGCATGGCGGCCATGGCTTCACGCATTTGCTGCCGCGGTTGTTCAGGAATCGGATCGGCCTGCGCGATCTCAGGCATATCGGCGCGCGGCCGCGTATCGAATGCGATCTTCTCCGGTAGCTTCCTTGCCGATGCGATCCGGATGATGGTTCTGTCAGGATCTGCCGTCGCTGCAGGCTCGCCCGGAGCCGGCAAGTACCGGTCGGCAGCGAACAGCAAGGCCAGCAGGACCCCGCCGACGAAGACGAAGTATCGAATGATCGGCATGACAGCCGCTCGCAAACAAGAATAAGGGGAAGGTATTGGGCAGGGCCGTGGTTGCGGGAGGCGGGCCGCCTGCTCAGCGACCCGCCTCCCGGGACTTAGTCGATCTCTTGGACGACCGTGCGCGTCGACGGATCGACCAGCATCACGCGTTCGCCCGAGTAGACGTAACGATACCTGGTGAGCGAGGGGCCCCAATCGGCGGGCACGGCCTCGAGCTCGACCTCGCGCGGCACCGGCTGACCGACCACGATTTTCTCTCGGGTCTGCACCGGGCGCACCTTGTGTTCGGTCACGTAGGTACGGATCTTCGTGCGGTATTCCGGCTCGATCTGCACGGCGGCGGCATGGCCGGTGCCGGTGGTGGTGACGACGGTCGACTGCGCCAGCGCGCCGCTCGAGATCAGCGCAGCAGCCGCGCACGTCAGCATCAGCTTCTTCATGGGTATCTCCTCACCGCAGGACGCGGCGCTGCGAGAACCCGCGAATTGGTGACAAGGTTCCAAGATGTTGCCACTTTTTCCCTATCCTCTGCGACCTCGCAGGCCGGAATTTGGCTGAAGGCAATCGGTCGGCGTTCGCTAAGGTCGCGGTGTCGGCTGCGGCGGCGCAGCGGGTTGCTGCGAAGATGCGGCGGGCGGCTTGGGCTGCTCCGCCGGCGCAACAGAATCTCCTCCGCCGTGTGGCACACAGGTGCCTACGTTGCTCAGCAGTCTTTTCGCCTCGAGATCGCGGGCCTTCCGGTAGTCGCTACGCCGGTCGATTCGTGCTGCGGCCGCACGGTCCCAGGCATCGAACGCATCGGCGTAGTGCTGTCGCATTTGCGCTTCGGCGGACAGGCAGTCACTGAACTTGTCGAATACGAGATCGGTATTGACGGGGGCGACGCCACCGACGAGGACCACAAGCATCCATTTCATGGTGTCCGCCTACGTTCGCGCCCGCGCATCGGGAACGGTGTTATGTCGGCAAAGTTCCGGGCCGCGTCACCATCCGGTCGCGAGGGAAAAAGGCCCCAGCTCGGGGGGCGATTGGGAGCTGGGGCCATGCGTGTCACCCTTTGAGAAGGGCGCCGGGAAAACTTGGCAAGCGCGGGAATGTTCCTGCCCGATCTACGATATCAGCTTGTGCCCTGGTCTTTAGGCCAACATCTTCCACGACCAATAGACGCCTATCGCCAACTGGACCGCGAAAGCGGTGAAGCGCAGACTGACCGCGATAGGACTGCTCGAAAGGAGATGGATAATCGACTGCACGATTCGCGCGGCAAGAAACCAAGGCGCCAAGGGATCCGTAATCGCTGTCCTTGATGTCATGATTGCAATCGCCAATAGACCGCCAAAGATCGGCAGACCTTCGACGCAGTTGGCATGAGCACGGGCGAGGCGCTGCATAAACGGCGACAGTCCGGAATTATCCGGCGTGAAGCCATTGGCTGCAACATCACCCGTCACCACAAGATAAGCTCGGATGCTTTCCATGAACACCAGCAGCAAGAGAGCCCACGAGATGAAACCTGTCAGCGCGTAGCCGGTGTTGGACACCTTTCCCCTCCCAGGTCATTCTTCCCCTCTCTTTTACATTAGCTGAAAGCAGCGATCTCCGCTCTGGGTCAAAGGCTGCTCTTGGCAACTTGTCCGATGTGGTTCGGGTCACCTTGCGGAAGCAGACTCCGCGGCGGATTCGACTATGGGCCGCTACGGGTCAGCCGCGGACCAGTTAAAGTCCGCTCCCGGCTCAATTCAGCTTCTACCCCAGCTTCCTGATGATCTGGCGAAGGTCGGCTGCATATTGTTCGATAATGCGCAGACCACTCTGCCGCGCCTCGTCGTCGGTGCGCAGCGACTGCTCCGGGCATACCTTTCTTGGGGGCCGCCATGTGGCACAGGTGATCGCCTGACGCCCGCAGGCTTTGATTTAATTCAATGGCTCTGGCCAAAGTCGCCGCTGCCGTTAGCTCTGTGCATTTCGTTCAGGGGTGCCCACGCAAAAGCGCCGCCCACCACGCAAGTTACAATCGCGTGCATTCGCCGCTGGAGTCCGTTAGGGACGGTTATCGGAGCTCAGCTTGAGACGGGCAGGATGTCAGCTGAGGGCCAAAAAAAGACATCAGCTAAGTAGGCATTCAAGCAGGTCTGTCGTATAAATCGGCTACGAGGACCACTGCCATGGTTCATGACCGCCCAGCCCGGATCGAGCGCAGGTTGTCGGCGATATTGGCCGCCGATGTCGCTGGCTATTCACGGCTTATGCACCAAAATGAAGAGGCCACGCATACCAAACTGACAGCGCTCCTGGCACACGGGACGCCTGCCATCTCTGAGCACGGCGGTCGCATTGTCAAAAGCACCGGCGACGGGTTCTTGGCAGAATTTCCAAGCGCGGTGGAGGCGGTTCGGGCTGCAATACAATTCCAGAACCGCGTCAAGCAGCTTACGAACGCTGAGGCGGAAGACAGGCGTATCGCCTTTCGTATTGGCATCAATGTTGGCGACGTGATTGTCGAGCCGCATGACGTTTTCGGTGATGGCGTAAACATTGCGGCACGGCTAGAGAGTATCGCAGAGCCCGGCGGCATTTGCATCTCGTCTTCCGCATACGATCATGTCAAGGGCAGGGTCAGCGTCGAGTTCATCGATTTAGGCGAGCAAATTCTTAGGAACATCCATAGCCCGGTACGGGTCTATGCAGTTGTCCGTGCAAGACCTCGTTCGACGGCACAAGGCGAGAGCGCGAAGCCCGGTCCGCTGTCGCCACCTCGTCTTTCCATTGTCGTGCTGCCGTTTGTCAATCTAAGCGGTGATCGCGAGCAGGAGTATTTCGTCGATGGTGTAACCGAGAGTTTGACCACGGACTTGTCGCGTATCAGTGGTTCATGTGTGACAGCGCGGAACGTCTCCGTCTCAGACAAAAGGGGATCAGTCGATGTACGGCAAGTCGGCCGCGAATTGAACGTTCGCTACGTGCTCGAAGGCTCAGTTCAACGCGGCGGCAATCGGCTTCGGATGAACGTGCAGCTGATCGATGCCATGAGCGGTCAGCATCTTTGGGCCGAGCGCTTTGAGAAGCCTATCGCCGACCTGTTCGATATGCAGGACGAGATCGTATCAAGGCTCGCGAATACATTGGGCGCCCAGCTTATCGTGGCTGAGGCACGACGAGCCGAGCGTGCGCTGCATCCCGATGCGATGGATCTGTACTTCCAAGGCCGGGCGTGTGTGATGAAGGGACTTAGCCTTGAATGCTTGACGCAAGCGCGGAACTTCTTCGAACGCGCTCTAGAGTGCGACCCTGGCAGCGTCGAAGCAATGATTGGCTTGGCAAATGTCGACACGACAGTTGGAGGCAGCTTTACGACGGATGATGGGCCCGCGCGGCTTTCAGCGGCCGAGGCGATGGTGAATAAGGCACTGTCCATCAGGCCAAATTATACTTCGGCTCACTTGGCTCGGGGTTGGGTCCAGATCCTTACGAACCGGGCCGCCCAAGGCATTCGTGAATTTGAGCATGCGCTGGTGCTGAATCCGAATGAGGCCAACGCTCATGCCGCCCTTGGTTGCGCCAAATTCTATATGGGTCGTGCTACCGAGACCGAAGGCCATATACTAGAGGCTTTACGTCTCTCCCCACGCGACTTTCAAGCCTACCATTGGACGTGTTTTGTGGGCGTGGCCAAACTACTGCTTGGATCTGACGTCGACGCCGTCAGTTGGCTACGACGAAGCACTGAGGCGAATCGCAACTATCATCTCGCTCATTTGGCGCTGGCCGCTGCGTTGGGCCTGACTGGCGCCCTCGATGAGGCGCAAACTGCTGCAAGAACGGGACTCGCGCTCAACCCAGGTTTCACCATCCGCCGCTTCCTCGCCGCTCAACAGAGCAATAACCCAATTTACCTCGCTGGCCTCGAACGCTCGTGTGAAGGCTTGCGCCTCGCTGGCGTGCCCGAAGGGTAATGAGCGCTTCCGGTCGGAAGCCGGCATCAGCGCCTTCCTGCCCTGAATCAACTTTGGATCAAAGCGCGCAGACGTCGCTATGAGAACGCGTTAACTGGAACGCAACTTCGGCTTAGAATCGACAAGCAGCTTGGTGTCATGCAAATCGCCGGGGTGGCGCTGCCTCAGTGATCTGCATGCAGCAATCGGCTCGCGACGTCCGTTCAGGGTCACAAGCGGCCCTCAGCGGACGTCACGAATGCGCGCGGGAAACATGTTGGATGTCAGCCGTGTCGGTGACGTACACCACTGTCCGAAAATTTCGTCGCGACGCATCCCCGGACCGCGAAGCGGCCAATTCGCAAGCTCATGATCCACTCGGTCGATTGCATCACTCGCCCGGAGCGATCGCGTTGCTCGGCGTCGGTCGGTCGGTGATCTGCTGGCCGAACAGGCTGCCGATCAGTTCGACCGCCGTGCGCGCGGTCCGGCCACGTTCGTCCAGGAACGGATTGAGCTCGACGATGTCGACCGATCCCACCACGCCGGAATCGTGCAACAGTTCCATGATCAGATGTGCCTCGCGATAGGTCGCTCCACCCGGCACCGTGGTGCCGACGCCAGGCGCCACGCAGGGATCGAGAAAGTCGACGTCGAAGCTGACATGCAGCACGCCGTTGCTCGCCTTGACCCGCTCGATGACGCGTCGGATCAAGACGGCGACGCCGAACTCGTCGATCTCACGCATGTCGACCACCCTGATCCTGCGCGCGCGCATCAGCTCCTTTTCGAGCTTGTCGACTGAACGCGCGCCGAACAAATCGAGCCTGTCCGGGGTGATCGAAGCGCGCGAATCGTCGCCGAGCAGGCCCTCGAGGCCGGGCTCGCCGCACAGGAACGCGGCCGACATACCGTGCATGTTCGCGGTGATCGTCGTCTCCGGCGTGTTATAGTCGGCATGGGCATCGAGCCAGAGCACGAACAGCTCGCGTCCACGCTCCTGCCAATGACGCGCCATGGCATTGACCGATCCCATGGAAAGCGTGTGATCGCCGCCAAGGAAGATCGGCAGCGCACCGGTCTTCGCAATCTCATGGCCTTTGCGGCTCAGAACGCGCGTCCAGCGCTGGATCTCGCGGTAGTGATTGGCCCTTTCCGGCGGCCTGTCGGTGAGGTCCCCGACTTCGGCCACGGAAAGATCGCCGTAGTCGACGACCTCGAAATCCAGGCTTTCGAGCACTGTCGCAAGGCCTGCGGTGCGCAGCGCCGCGGGGCCCATCAAGGTGCCGCGCTGCGAAGCCCCCATGTCGATGGGAGCGCCGAGCAAGGCGATGCGCCGGCCTTGATCCGCCACGGTCCGATCGGTCACAGCTGTCTCCTGACATCAACGAGCCACCGCCAGCCTAACAGAGATTCGCACCCGTCGTTTCCCGGGGAAGGTCCGCCACGATCGTCCTATCGTCCGGAACAAAATCCCGCGCGCTGAATTGCCCATCCAAGGCCGGCACCCGCCGTAAACCACGGCGCCTGTCGCGGATAGCCAAAGGTCATCAAGACCCGCTGTTCAGAACGAGCGCTCGCGCGGATAGCCAAAGGTGCCGGCCCATCGTCAGGTCTGGAGGTCGCGCACTTGAGCACGGAGATACCGCAATCCACCTCGCAACCCGGCATGGCCGAACGTGCTATCGATACCGCGGCGGACGTCTCCCGCACGGTGGGTGAAGTCGCCGGAGGCCTGCACGCAGCAGTCGATCGTCTCACCTCTGCAATCGAGCAAGCACGAAAGCCCGGCGGAGCGCTCGCGACGGTCGCAGCGATCACGCGCGAGGCGCCGCTTTCGAGCCTGTTCGTCGCTTTCCTCTTCGGCGTCGCGGTCGCTCGGCGGCGATAGAACGAAGCCGCCCTGCCTCAGGCAGCGCTGGCCGCGTCGAGCTCGGTCGCCAGGAATTGCTTTTCGAACGCCTCGGCCGGCATCGGACGGCCGAAGAAATAACCCTGTCCTTCCGCGCATCCCATGCTGACCAGGAAGTCGGCAGTTGCGCGGTTCTCGATGCCTTCCGCCACGACCGTGAGGCCGAGCTGCTTGCTGAGGCCGATGGTCGAGCCGACGATCGCAGCATCGTCGGAATCGGCCAGCAGATCGAGCACGAACGAGCGGTCGATCTTGAGCCCGTCGAGCGGAAACTTCTTCAGATAGCTGAGGCTCGCATAACCGGTGCCGAAATCGTCGAACAGGACGCGCACCCCGAGCTCCTGAATTCGCTTGAACATGTCGAGCACGCGGAGTTCGTCATGGATCAGGATGTCTTCGGTCACCTCGATTTCGAGCAGTGACGGGGTAAGCCCGGTCGCTTCGAGCAACGCCGCAACCGAATGCGCGAGATCGCCGGAGTGAAGCTGCGAGGGCGACAGGTTGATGGCGACGCGCACGGCGTTGCCGGACAGTTCCCAGTCGCGCGCCTGACGGCAGGCGGTCTCCATCACCCAGTTCGCGATCCGCTCTGACAGTGCCGAGGTGTTGACCACCGGCATGAATTCTCCGGGCGAGACGTAGCCGCGCACCGGATGCCGCCAACGGATGAGCGCTTCGGCCCCGACAAGGCTGCCGTCGATCAGACGAACCTGGGGCTGGTAGAACAGCTCGAACTCGCCGCGATCCGCGGCAAGCGCCAACTCGCTCTCCAGCGTCAGCCGGTTCTCCAGCTCCTGCCTGATCGCAGCCTCGAAGATCACATGGCTGCCGCGCCGCGTCATCTTGGCCTTGCTCAACGCCAGATGAGCATTGCTGAGAAGTTCGTCGGCGCCCTGTCCGCCTTCGCCATGGACCGCGACGCCGATGCTGATCCTGACGCGATGCTGGCGCGTGCCCGTCGCGAGCGGCGTTTCGAACGCGCGCGCGATCTGCTCGGCGAACGTCGCGATCGGCTCACCGCCATCTTCGGCTTCGCGCACAATGGCGAATTCATCTCCGCCGAGCCGGGCGACGATCGCCCGATCTCCGGCCTGCCCCTCCAGGCGAATGGCGACCGCCTGCAGCACCAGATCTCCCGCCGAATGCCCCAGCATGTCGTTGATGCCCTGGAAGCCATCGAGCCCGATGACGAGCAACGCGACTTCGCGAGGCCGTCGCTCTGCATTCGCAATCATGCCGGCCAGTCCGGCATGTAGCGTGTTGCGATTGGCAAGACCGGTCAGCGCGTCATGTTCAGCGAGATATTTGACGCGTTCGGCTTCGCGCTTGCGGACCGAGATGTCGCGCAGGATCGCACCGTACTGAAAGCCGTCCGTTCCCTGCCAGCCCGAGAAGCTCGCCTCGACGGCGAAGGTTTCACCATTCTTGCGCCGGCCCTCGAACTCGACGACGACCGCCCCGCCCGGAACCAGCAGCGCCTGGCGCGCGGCGTCATGCATGGACGGTCTTGCATCACCGTCCGCCGGCACCGCGCATAGCGTTTCGAACGGACGGCCGATCATCTCGGCCGGCGCGTAGCCGAAGATCGCGCTCGCGCCGGGATTCCAGACCGTGATCCGGTGATCCTCGTCGGTGCAGACGAGACCATCGCCGAGCGACATCGCGATGCGGTGAAAGCGGCTCTCGGCGATGCGTCCCAGGAGACTACGGAAATCGATTTCGTCCAGCGCAATCGCGGCCAGATAGGCGACGATCGCGATGTGGAATAGCGATGTGTCGATGACGAGGGGCCAATTTGCCTGCACGAGGGCCGCGACCAGCTCGATAGCCAACCCGGAGGCGATCAGGACCGCGACGCGAATTCCTGGCGCGAGGCGGCGCCACGAATACATCATCAGCAGGCAGATCACGCCCAGACCCAGGATCATGCCGATATCGGATGTCCAGTGCAGCATCCGGCCCTGGAGGATCGATTCTGCCGCCAGCGCCTGGAGGACCGGCCCCGAGACGAGCTTGCCGTTGGGAACGCTGAACCGGTCACCGAGCTCGAGGGCGGTGGCGCCGACAATGATCTTCCTGCCTCTCACCTTGTCGAGAGCAGCGGCATCGCCGCGCAGCGCGTCGACATAAGAGACGCTCGGAATGGAGGTTGCACGAATGCTGAAATCGATCAAAAAGGGCGGCCGCCGGTTGGCGTCCTGCCCGGCCAGCACGACGGCCATCGACGGCATCAAGGCATCGCCGAGCTTCTCGCCGAACGGATAGCGGCGAACGAGTCCGTCGGATTCGACCGCGACGTTGACGACGGCCGGCCACGACTGGTTGCTGAAACCCTTCAGGGGGCGATTGATGTGCGCCGTGCCGCCATTCGGCGTCGGCTGCTTGAAGGACGGCAGGATCGTCGAGCCGCCGACATCGCGGAGCGCCCGGAGGAAGGCCTCGTCGGACGCCGGATCGGACGGCGTGCTGAAATCGACGTCGAAGGCGATGTCCCCCGCGCCCGCCGCCTCGAGCCTGCGCAACAGCTCCGCGTGGAGCCGGCGCGGCCACGGCCACACCCCGATCTGATCGATGGACGGTGCGTCGATGGCCACCACGACGACATTGCCGCTGGCCGCACGCGATTGCCAGCTGAACCGCAGATCGGTGAGCGCGTTGCGAAGCGCACCATGCCATCCCGTGGACAGCACGATCGCAAGCGCGATCACGACGAGAATATGCGGCCGATAACGTTTCACTCCACCCTCCTGCGCACCCGCTTCTGCAGGTGCGCCCCTCATCCCCTAGGAAATCGCTTTAATGTCTGTTGTGGCCACGGCCATTGCTGCCGTTACCGCCGCCATTCCCATTGCCGTTACCATTGTTGCCCCAGCCATTGCCGGTGGCGCCGCTGTTGCCGTTGCCGGCGCCATTGCCGTTGTTGCCATTGCCGGAATTGCCGTTGCTGCCGGCGTTTCCGTTGTTGGCGGCAGCTTCCGCTATCGCGGCGCCTGGGTTCGATGAGCTGCTGCCAGCCGTTGCAGCACCGCTTGTCGTCGCCGCAGTCTGGACGGCGCCGTTGGACGCTGCCGTGCTGGTCTTGTTTTCGCTCCAGACCGTCTCGGCACCCGTGCTGGCGTTGGCGTTGCGCACCTGTCCGGGTGCCACTGCGCCGTGGGCGAGCCCATTCGTGACCTTGTGGACATTCAGCTTGACCTCGCCGAGCGGGCTCGAGATGCGCACGACGCCGGCCTTGGAGACATGACCTCCAGCCGCCTGATGCGACGGCTTCGGCACGCCAGCCGCCTTGGCCCCCTTGTCGATCGGACCGAGCGCATGGATCGCATGGCCGCTCGCGGCATTGCGCGGCGCCGACAGGCCCGATTTCGGGACGGGGACACGCTCGATCGTCGAGGCGCGCGGCTTGCCATGCTCGATCGGATTGAACGTCCCCGCGCCGCTCAAGCTGAGACCAGGCTTGCCGTGCTCAAGCACGGTGGCCGCTTGTCCCGGCATGACCTGGGCAATCTGTCCCGTCTTGAAGTCGGAGACTTCGACCTGGCCGCGGAGCACGCCGACCTTGGTGCTGCCAGCTCCCACCGTGACGCTGAACTGCGTTCCCTTGACCACGGCGGCGAGATAGGGCGTCTCGACCTCGAAATGCTTGACGTTGCGCTTCTCGACCTCGAGCAGGATCGATCCCGCCTGCTGGATGATCGTGGTCGAGAGCCCCTCCTTCTTCTCCGAGGGCAAGCCGACCACGGAGTTGGGAGAGATCAGAATGGTTTCCTCGCCGCGGACGAGCAGCACCCGGCCGTTGCGTCCGGTGCGGATGCTATTGCCAGGCTTGAGCGTCTCTTCCCGGTTCAGCGACACCGGCTGCGCGCCCTCGGTCGCGATCCACACCTCACCGGTGGCCTTGCTGACCGACCAGACGCCATCCTCCGCGGCGAACGCACCGGAAGCCGTTCCAAGGGTCAGCGCCGCCACGAAGGCACACCGCATTCCAATTCTGCGAAGCATGACGATCCTCAGTCCGCGTTACAGCCGGGGCTGAGGGGTATCCGAAAATCACTCAAGAGAGGATTAGCGGCAAGCGGCCAGTGGAGTGGCAGCATTAACCAATCATTGACCATAAAAAACTATGAAAAATCATGCGGATAACGAACCCTTACCGCCCCATCGCAAAGTCTCCGTCAAACTACGGAGGAAGATTCGGGACGTGCGTCGAGCAGCGGCATCTCATTACCGCGTTGGCAGTGCTGATACCGATCTTTGCGGGAATTTCCCAGGGGTTCGCACAACAGGCGAACCAGCCGGGTTTTGATCCGCGCCAGCCCGAGAAATATTTCGATAACCAAACCGAGCGGGAATCGCTGAGCCGGCCTTCGGTCCAGCTTCCGAGCGTCAGGCAGCCCAACACCGGCGGCGATACCAAACTGCAATTCGTGCTGCGGGGCATCGACGTCAGTGGCGCACACACCGTGTCCCAAGATCGGATCGCCACGATCTATCTGCCCTATCTCGGCAAGCAGGTCTCGCAGGCGGATCTCGCCGCGATCGCCGGCGCGATCAGCGATCTCTACCGCGCCGAGGGATTCCATTTGAGCCGGGCCATCGTGCCGCCGCAGGACATTGCCGACGGCCGGGTGCGGATCCAGGTGATCGAAGGCGCCATCGTGCAGGTCGAGCTAAAAGGCGACGGCGCCGAGCAGTTCGGCGTAAGGCCGATGCTCGGGCCGGTTCTGGCCGAGCAGCCGTCGCGCCTTGCAACGCTCGAACGCCAGCTCTTCCTGATCAACGGCAGGCCGGGCGTCCGGATCACCGATACCGCGCTGGAGGAGATCGGTGGCGCGACCGGCCGCTTCCGTCTCACAGTTGTTTTGAAGACCTGGCACGTCTTCTCCTCGTTCGGTCTGGACAATCTCGGATCATCTTCCGTTGGCCCGTGGCAGAGCTACGCCGCCGGCGCGTTCAACTCCTACCTCACGCCCGGCGACACGCTGGCAGTCAACCTGTCGACAGTTGCCAACGATCCTCGCGAGCTCGGCTTTGCGCGGCTGTCCTACGACACGCCCGTCGGCGTCGACGGCGTACGCCTCGGCGCTTCCGTCCTGTACAGCGCGGTCCGGCCGGGCGATGCCCGCCGCCTCGACAGCGACATCACCACGACAGAGGCGTTCGAGCTGCGCGCCAGCATCGTCCCGCTGCAATCGCAATCCTCCACGCTCACGCTGACTGCAGCGACGACCTTCAGCAATGTGTCCGAGCACGACCGTTACGGTCCCTGGTACAATGACCATATCAGGACCGCGAGCCTGACCGCCGACTACCGGCTGCAGGATCGCTTCGGCGGCACCAATCTTGCGACACTGACCTATCGCCAGGGCCTCGACATCTTCGGTGCCTCGCATTTCGAGGACGATCTGTTGTCGCGCGACGGCGCATCCTCGAACTTCTCGGTGCTGAACCTCTGGTTCGCGCGCTACCAGACGCTCAATGATACCTGGTCGCTCAAGCTCTCCGCGGCGAGCCAGACGGCATCGCGGCCACTTTTCACCTCGCAGCAATTCTATCTCGGCGGCGCGGCCTTCGGCCGGGGCTATGGCGCAGCCGAGATCAGCGGCGACAACGGCCTTGCCGGCTCGCTCGAACTGCGCTTCGACCAGAGGCTCAATTACCGCTATTGGACCGGCTATCAGCTCTACGCCTTTGGCGACGCCGGCGCCGTCTGGAACGACGGTTACCGCCTGAGTGACGGCCTGTCGCTCACATCGGCCGGAGCCGGTGTGCGCTTCTTCCTGCCAGAGGATATCCAGGCCGATCTCGGCGTGGCGGTGCCCTTGAGCTACCGGGCACCGGACAAGGAGCGCCGCAGCCCCCGCTTCCTGTTCACCCTGTCGAGCGCGTTCCGGCTCTGCCCCGAACGCGGCAAGTCCGGCTGTCTGTAGCCGCCCCGTCGTTCGCGCGGTGAGCTTGGCATGCGGTCCTTTTTGCGGGCTTGCTCACAGACTTGCCTAAATTTAATCCCGTAAGCTGCTCACGATCGCTCGATCCGGGAGTTCCCAATGACCATGTTCAGTCAAATGTGATTTGAGATGAAACCATGAAGAGGGTGTTTGCAATCCTGGCGTTTCTCTGCGTCCTTGGCGTCGGGGAATATTTCGTCGTTAGTCGGTTCGCGATCCGCCATGAGACTTTGGCGCTGTTCGACGCCTCGCGGCAGCGGCCGATCTCGGTCGACGTGGCGGTGCGGCGCGACTACGAGACCAAGGCCAATCTCGGCCTCTGGAAGCTCCCGCTCGCCATCATCAGCAACGGCAACACCGTCAAGGCCACCGAATACTCCTTCCTCGCCAACGTGCTCGCCGCGCGCGGCTATCTGGTTGCCAGCATTCAGCAGGATCTGCCGAGCGATCCGCCGCTGATGACCCATGTCGGTCAGCAATATGTCGGCCGGCGCGAGGTCTATATCCGCTGCGAAGCCAACATTCTTTTCGTGCTGGACAAGCTGAAAAAGCAACAGGAGAACGTCGATTACGACCACGTCACCCTCGTCGGCCACTCCAATGGCGGCGATGTCTCCATGTATGTTGCCCATCAGCACCCGGAGCTGGTGTCGAAGGTGATCACGCTGGACAATCTGCGGGTGCCCTTCGTGGTCAGCGACGGCATGAAGATCCTGTCGTTCCGGTCGAAGGACCCGCATTTCGTGACCGATCCCGGCGTGCTGCCGACGCCGGAAGAAGCCAAGGCGCGCGGTATCGACATCGTTCACACCGGCGCGCAGCACACGGAAATGAGCGATCGCGGTCCCAACGCGGTCAAGGAGAAGATCCAGGAAACGCTCGACCGCTTCCTGCGCGACAGCGCCAGCAGCGCGCTCGCGCCGGCTGATACGAAAACCCCGATGATCATGAATCCGGGCGACTATTAGCCGGGAACGCTTGCGGCAGATCAAGGCGGCTCCGAGGCGCCGGGATAAAAGGGCGATATAGCCTCGGAGAGACACGTGTCGCACTACATTGAAAGTCTGGATACGAGAAATCTCGATACGAGAAGTCTCGACACGAGAAGTCTTGGCCTGCCCGCGGCGAGGATGCCGGCTTTCCTACGGCATCTCTATCGTTCGGTCCGCAAGCTGCTGCGGTCGATCATCGCCCGGATTGATCTCTCGCAATTTCCGGGATCGTGCTGCGGATGAGCATGGCGGCCGCCAATCGATGCATGAAAGTTACCCTATGCACCCGCATTTGAGACGAATTTGCCTGCTGCTTGCCATAACCTCGAGCTTCGGCACATCGTCGGCTCTCGCGGCCGATGCCGGTCACGGTGCGGACCTCGCCAAACGCTGGTGCGCAAGCTGCCATGTCGTCGCGAACGGCCAGACCCAGGCGAGCGCCGACGTCCCCTCCTTTATCTCCGTTGCGCGTAGACCGGATTTCAGTCCGGAGAGGCTCGCCTTCTTCCTGCTTGATCCGCACCCGAAGATGCCGAATTTTCCCCTGAGCCGAACCGAAGCCGGCGATATCGCGGCCTACATCGCATCGCTGCGCTAGAGCATGATCCGGAAAAGTGCGCGGCTTTCCGAAAGGATCATGGCTTAAACAACACCCTAAAGCGCGATGACGATTCATCCTGATTGCATCGCGCTTTAGTCGAGCGCCGAGCACGACGCTGCCACACATGCAAATCCCTGCCGGTGGGCCGACAGGGATCAGCAGAAGGGATGACGGACGACGAATGTGGTCGTTCGGTGGCCTGTCATCGACCTGCAGCGCACACGCAGAGAATCAGGACTTCCCTTTCCCCGATTGCATGAGACTGCCGGTCATCTGGCGCATGTGATCTCCGGCGCTGGTGAACTGGCTGCGCAGAAAATCGGACTGGATTCGCATCGCTTCCTGAAGGTCGGTGGCATGAACCAGCTTGCGCGCATGCTCGAAGGCCGACTTCATGTTCTGCTCAGTGAAAACCAGCGCCTGCTTCGACACCTCCGTCCCTGGTCCTGGAACGGACGACATCGATTTGGTGGCGGCGTCGAAAAACATGCCGAATGCTTTCTCCGCCTGATCAATTGTCTTCTCGGCCAGGTCGCGCAGTTCGGCCGGAACTTCGAGCTTCGGTTCGATCATGGTCGCACTCCTCCCATTTTCCCAATTGAATACCACACTTGCCGGATCGCCTTCCAGCGGCCAGCCGCGTGGAAACGTCGCCGGCGGTCCGGCTCCGGCGGGAAAACGAACGGGAAAATGAACGAGACGGCGTAAGGCCGGCGCGCGGCCCGGGCTCAGGACAAGGGGTGCTCGGGAAGAATTTCTTCGGTGGCGAGGTCTTCGACCAGCTTGATGACCTCGAAACGCTGTCGTGGCGCGAGCTTCAGGAACGCGCGGAGCAGGCGCAGGCTTTCGACCGTGCCGCTTGCGGGCGCGCCGAGCTTGAGGTGCAGTTCAGCCGCGAAATTGAGGTTTTTCATCTCGCACCTATGACAAGCATCGGCTTCGTGACCTGCTCAAGAACCGAACGCCATAACAAGACGCCATAACAGGACCTATGGCGACGAACTCTCGGCCGGGTGGCCCCGGCAGGTTGCACGCCGAACGACATGTCCAAACGACCGGCTCAACCAATTGGTTGCAATTATGTCAAGGAACAACCCGTCCGGCAAGCCCAACAATGGTCATAGCGATGCTTCGTCTGCATCGCACCACGGCAATTCCGGATAACAGGTATATCGACCGCCGTCACCCACCTGCGTCAAGAAGCGTCATCAATCACACACAGCCCTGATCGCCGTTGATCGGCACAACGTTTCCGCTTGTTTCCGACATGAACGGACATTCGGCTGCGAATGAGCGCTTCTCAGCGCCTACACGTAATTGTTGAGTGCGGCCTCCGCGGTTGTATTAACGGCGAATAACGATCGATCTCGCAAGCCGGATATGTTTCCGCCCGTGAACCGTTGTCCATGAACGAACGACCAAGCCGTTGCGACACGGCCACGCGGACAACGGGCGCCATGGCTGAAAACTCTTCGATTCGGGCGCGCCTCAGCACCAAAGGACGACGGCATGCTTTCTCCCTGCGATCTCATCAAGGGCGCCGCGGTCGCGCTTTTCACCCTCTCGATACAAGGCGCATGGGCGCAGGAGACCAAGATGAACCTGTTCAAGATCGTCACCATCAAGGACGAGATCGTCGTCGGGTTGTCGGCGGAGGAGCTTCAATCGCTCGGCGGCAATGATGCGAGCGCGGTTGCGCACGCGCTGGCGCAGAAGGGCGATCTCACCGTCTGGCAATATAACGTGCATCGCGGCCCGAACGGCGAATTGCAGCAGGCACCGACCGCCAGGATCGGGCTTTTGGCTAACGCCTCGCTCCGCGTCGAACCCTATTCGACGCCCTACCAGATCGTCCCGCATCCGTGAGCGGCAGACTGGCACGCCCGCGGCCCAAACCGCAGGCGTGCCGTTGTCATCTGCGCCGCCCTGCCTGCCGTGTCCCCGTTTCCGTCGCAAAGCCGTAGATCAGCGCCAGCCGGTCGAGGCACTCGCGAAAGCGTCGCGCAAAATAGTCGTTCCAGCGCTGCGTACGGACGGCACGACGCTGCCCGATCTGATCCATGGTCAGGCCCAGCACCAGCACGTCGTGCACCAGCGCAGCGCCGTCGGTCCCGAGTTCGCGCTCGACCTGGTTCAGCCGCAGCACCGCCTGGCGCTGGCTCTCGGTGACCGGCTCGCGCGTGCGCGCGCCATCGACATATTCGCGGGTCGGGTCCATCGCCTGAGGGCCCCGCTCCGCTCTCTCCCAATCGTTTTGGAAGGCGCGCCCGCCGAGATATTGCGCCTCATCGATCTGGTGGTGGGCGTGCAGCCGTGCCAGCGGATCGCCGCGGATCGACCGGATCGCCACGATCTTCTCGCCAACATCGAGCGCCAGCGGATTGTCGACCTCGACCTCCGCCACTTCGGCATTGAACGGCACGTCGCGGGACCGCCGGTCGTAGATCTGCGTCAATTTGTAGGACTTGTTGCGTCGGACACGAGCCACTTGGATACTCCTTGCGAAATCGACGATGGAACGGGTGAGAGTTCAGGCCGCGAACACGAGCTTCAGCACGACGGGACCGGGGGCACGGGCAGACGCAGCCCCGGAGCGACGCGTCAGGCCCGCATGCGGCGCGCAATAGCTGGAGGCCGGCTGGCGCGGATGGCCGCAGAAGGCGATCTCCTCCCCGTCCTTGTCGCCGCCATAGGGATAGCGGCAGTCAGCCGGCTCGAGGTCGACCAGCTGGATCAGGCGCGGCTGAACGCCGACGCAGCGCAGCTTCAACCGCACCGCAGGCTTCATTGCGGACTTCGGCGGCACGTTCAGGTTCGGTAGCACCGCGCGGCGCGGCGAAACCGGAGCCTCACCCGGCAAATATGGCGCGACCGACGGGCTCACGATCCATTCCGGTATGACGAGCCCGAGCCGCTTCGCGCGGCCGATCACTGCATTGCGCGTGTAAGCCGTTCCAAACCTTGCGTTAATCTGCCTTCCGATCTCCGCATAAGACATGCCTTTGAGAAAATAGTCGCGAAGCGCGTCGGAGTGCTCCGACGGCCAATGGCCCGGTTCCATGGTGCTGTCCTGTGATGCGCCTCCTCCGATCGCACGACCGGGGGGCGAAACAGACATTCCGGTATTCCGAAGCTCAAGTCAAGCAATAATTCTGATATTCATAATTGCAATAATTCCGAATTTCGGATTACAAGAGCGAGACGTTGGGTAATCGAGGGAATCACCATGTTGGACGTTGCAATGATCGAGCGGGGCCTGGAAAAGACGGGCAAGAGCAAGGGCGGCCTGGCGGCGGCCATGGGCGTGCGGCCCGGCGCGGTCTCGGAGATCCTCGGCGGCGAACGCCTGGTGAAGGCCTCGGAAATCATTCCGATCATGGAGTATCTCGAGCTCAATCTCGCGCCGATCATGGGCCGCGTCGGCGCCGGCGCCGTGATCGAGCCGGATTACGAGCAGGTCCCCCCGGAGGGTCTCGGCGACATCGCGCTGCCCTTCCCGATCATGGAAGAGACTGTCGCCTTCGAGATCGTGGGCGATTCGATGCTGCCCAAATACGAGAGCGGCGACGTGATCGTGGTCTACAAGGACCAGCGCCATCCGCTGTCCAGCTTCTACGGCGAAGAGGCTGTGGTCCGCCTCAAGACCGGCGAGCGCTATTTGAAGACGATCGAGCGGGGAAAAAGCCCCTCGGTCGTCAACCTCACGAGCTTCAACGCCAAGCCGATCGTCGGCGTGAAGCTCGAGTGGGTGGGTGAGATCTGCCTGTCCATGCCCAAGGGCCAGCTCGAGCGGCTGCGCGCCAAGTCGGCGCGCCCACGCAAGAAGGGCAAGTAGGGCCTCGCACGGCCAGCGGTTTCGCTTTTTTAGAAATCGCTCTTGACTTGATTCCGTTTTTCGGAAATAATCTGCCGCGCACCGCGCAATGGGGGCGCGGCAGAGTCGTTTTGATGCAATATTTCGTCGTGATGATCGACTATGGAAGGCGGGGCCGCGAGGCCGTCGTCGACCCCGAAGTCACAAGGCGCGAGGTCATCTCCCGCATCGCCTCGGGCGAATACCAGAATGTCTCGTTCATCCACGAGATCGCCGGGAGCTCGGTCGAGGACGTCACCGAGGCCATCCTGACCGAGGCCGCCCTGCCCCGGATCCCGCCCGAGGATATCGACCTCCAGGCAATTCACCTCGATCACGCCCGCGATCTGCGCAAGCACGAACGGACGTGACGCAGGCCCGGACATCACACCAGAAGGACGGTCGATCCCGTGGTCTTGCGTGCGGCGAGATCGGCATGCGCCTTGGCGGCGTCCTTCAACGGATAGGTCTGGTGCACCTCGATTTTGACCGCGCCGGACTTGACGACGTCGAACAGCTCGTTCGCCATCGCGACCAGATTTTCGCGCTTGGCGGCATAGGTGAACAGCGTCGGACGGGTGACGTAGAGCGAGCCCTTCTGGGCCAGCAGGCCGAGATTGAGCGGCTCGACCGCGCCGGAGGACTGACCGAACAGCGCGGCGACGCCGAGCGGCGCGAGGCAGTCCAGCGATTTCAGGAACGTGTCCTTGCCGACGGAGTCATAAACCACGGGGACCTTCTTGCCGCCCGTGATCTCGTCGACCCGCTTCACGAAATCCTCGCGGGTGTAGATGATGACGTGGTCGCAGCCATGCGCCTTGGCGAGCTTGGCCTTCTCGTCGTTGCTGACGGTGCCGATCACGGTCGCGCCGAGATGCTTGGCCCACTGGCTCAGGATCAGACCGACGCCGCCGGCGGCGGCATGCAGCAGGATGGTATCGCCCGCCTTCACCCGATAGGTCTGCCGGATCAGATATTGCGTGGTGAGACCCTTCAGCATCATCGCCGCCGCGGTCCTGTCGTCGACGCCGTCAGGCAACTTCAGCAGGCGGTCCGCAGGGATCAGCCGCGCCTCGGAATAGGCGCCGAGCGGCGAGGCGCCATAAGCGACACGATCGCCCGGCTTCAGATCGGTGACACCGGGCCCGACCTCCTCGACCACGCCTGCTGCCTCGCTGCCGAGCCCGCTCGGCAGTTGCGCCGGATACAGGCCGGAGCGGTTGTAGATGTCGACGAAATTGAGGCCGACGGCGGTGTGGCGGATGCGCGCTTCGCCCGGTCCGGGCTTGCCGACGCTGACCTCCTCCCAGACCAGGACTTCCGGACCGCCGGTCTTATGAAAACGAATGGCATGCGTCATGGGCGTTGCTCCCTTATCGTTGGTTGAGGCTCCGAAAAACCGGATCGGCCGCAGAAATAGGCATTCGGTCCGCCCGTTACAGTACAGACCCGTAACAAGAATGTCACAGCGCGCGACAAACGTCCGCCGTTCCATCTCCGTTCGATAGAGTTGATGACGCGCCTGGAGCGACCGGCAGTAGCTTCTGCGCGGGGTTTGGTTGTCGCCTGCGAAGGAGAGCCGAGATGCCAGCTTATGTACAGCATCATCAGGACATCGAGATCGCGCCTGTGAATTGCCCGACGTGCATGGGGTTCCTGCCGATGTATGTGCGCGAGGTCGAACCGCATTGGAGCCTTGCCAAGATCGACTTTGTCTATGAATGCGCCGATTGCGGCGCCGAGGTCAGACAGACGATCCGCAAGCCGGAGCAGCTGCGGCACTGATCGCGCGAACGGCGAGCCGCGCAAATATCAGCGCCGACACGTATTTGCGTCGAGCGGAAAAAGCGCCGTCCGTGCGGGTCTGATGCCTCCCAAACGAGGCTTGTTCTTTGGCGGGAACGCAGGCAGAACAAGCCTCAAGCAAGACCTTTGGGAGCGCCCTTTCGTGGCTGATCAGAAGGCCTCGACCTCGATCGAGGCAGTGGAGAGCGGCCTCGCCGCGCAGGGCTATATCGCGAGCCGGCAGATCGCGACCGCCGTCTATTTGTCGCAGCAGATCGAGAAGCCGATCCTGGTCGAGGGGCCTGCGGGCGTCGGCAAGACCGAGCTTGCCAAGGCGATCGCGGCCTGGCGCGGCATGAAGATGATCCGCCTGCAGTGTTACGAGGGTCTCGACGAGGCCAAGGCGCTCTACGAGTGGAAATACGCCAAGCAGCTTCTCTACACGCAGATCCTCAAGGACAAGCTCGGCGAAGTCCTCGGCGGCGCGCAGACGCTGCATGCCGCGCTTAACCAGCTGCACGATTTCGGCGACGTGTTCTTCTCCAAGGAATTCGTCGAGCCACGCCCCCTGCTCCAGGCGCTTGAGCAGCCCGGCGGCTGCGTGCTCCTGATCGACGAGATCGACAAGTCGGACGCCGAATTCGAATCCCTGCTGCTGGAGATCCTGTCCGATTTCCAGGTCACGATCCCCGAGCTCGGCACCGTCTCGGCCATCACGCCGCCGACGGTGATCCTCACCTCCAACAGCGAGCGTGACCTCGGCGACGCCCTGAAGCGGCGCTGCCTGCATCTGCATATCGGCTTCCCCGAGCAGCGGCTGGAGGAGCGCATCGTCGAAAGCCGGGTGCCCGGCATCTCGCAGGCGCTGCGCCGGCAGATGGTCGGCTTTATCCACGAGATCCGCTCGCTGGATCTGAAGAAGCTGCCGTCGGTCAGCGAGACCATCGACTGGGCGCGCGTGCTGGTGCTGCTCCAGGCCACGGAGCTCGACACCGAGATCGTCAAGGACACGCTCAACGTGCTTCTGAAATACGAAGCCGACATCGAGGCAGCAGCGCCGCAGGTGACGACCTTCATTGCCAAGGCGGCACGGTCCAACGTCTTCGGTTGACGCCGATGCGCGAGAACCTCCATCGTTTCTTTCGGGCAGCACGCGGCGTCGGCGTTCACGTCTCGCCTGCCGAGAGCATCGATGCGATGCGCGCTGTGTCGCAGGTCGGCTTTTCAGATCGAACCATCCTGCGCGACGCGCTGCTTCTGACGCTTGCCAAATCGCAGGACGAGAAGCTCGCGCTCGGCGACTGCTTTGATCTGTTCTTCAGCCAGCCGGAACCGCGCCAGGATCAGACCGAAGCCAACAGCGAGGAGAACGCCTCGCAGGATCCGGATCAGTCGCCCTCCTCCGGCTCGGCCAGCGAAGCGGGCGAGGGACAGCCTCCCGAGGGCTTGGGCCCGCTCGCACAGATGCTGCTGTCGCAGGACCGCAACACGATCGCAGCGGCGATTGCCAGCGCTTCCGGCGCGGCCTCCCTGTCAGATATCCGCTATTCCACCCAGCGCGGTATCTTTTCCAGCCGCATCCTCGACGCCATGGGGCTCCAGCGCCTGCGCGACGACCTCGACGCGTTGACCGCGACCAACCCGGCACTGGCCGAGCGTCTGCGCGCCGCGCTCGACGCCTTGCGCGAAGCCGTGCGCGACACCGTCTCGCAGGGGCTTGCGCTCTACGCCCGCGAGGAGGCCGAAAATCTCCGCAACGAGATCCTTCGCAACGCGCCGCTCGCCCGCATCGAGCGGCGCCAGGTCGCGGAGATGCGCGCCCTCATCCGCCAGATCGCGCGGCGCCTGCGCGAGCGCTATTCGAAGCCGCGCAAGCGCCAGCGCCGCGGTCATCTCGACGTCCGCCGCACACTCCGCCGCAATGCGGCCTGGGGCGGCGTGCCCTTCCTCACCGCATGGAAGCGCAAGCATCGTGACCGGCCGAAGATCGTGGCGCTCTGCGACGTCTCCGGATCGGTCGCGCAAGTCTCCGATTTCTTCCTGCTCCTGATCCACTCGCTGCACGAGGTGGTCGACGACGTCCGCTCCTTTGCCTTCTCCTCGCACATGATCGAGGTCAGCGAGATCCTGGAAAAGAAATCGCCGGAAGAGGCGATGGCCGAGATCATGTCCAAGGTCGGATTCGGCTCGTCCGATTACGGCTCTTCGCTGGTCGATTTCGAGAAGGACTTCATGAGCACGCTGACGCCGCAGACCACGGTGATCGTGCTCGGCGATGCCCGCAGCAACAACCTCGACCCGCGTGCCGACATCCTGCGCCGCATCTCCGAGCGCTCGAAGCGGCTGGTCTGGCTCAATCCCGAAGGACGGCTCGCCTGGGGCTTTGGCGATTCCGAGATGCCGCGCTACGCGACCTTCTGTACGGTCGTGCGCCAATGCGCCACCGCGCAGCAGCTCGAGCGCGCGGTGTCAGATATCGTGGCGACTTATCAGTAGGTCTTGCTCGCGGCCAGCGTCAGTTCCGCGCAAGCTCCGTCTGGCCGATATTGCACTCCCGGAAGTGATAGGCAATTTCGTCGAGCGCGCGCTGCTCCCATTCCTCGGCTTGCGCGAGCCAGAAAACCCGGCGATCGAAATCGAGCGCGGCGCGCTCCCGGCACAGGGACTCCTGACTGCGAATTTTGACCAGCCTGTTCATGCACTCCACTCCTGCAGCGTGAAGTCATTCCCCGGGAGTCACCGTAACAGAGTCCTCAACCTTTCGCTTCACGATTTCTGTGCATATTGCGACGCAGAATGGGACAGCAGCGCTTCCCGTGCATCGCGACAACTTGCAGTGCAGCATCAAACCGAATTCATCAATATGTGATCGACGCTCGGGACGATATTCGCAGTCGAACGATCTTTACTCTTGTGGTGCAATGAAGTGCGGCAATTCGTGAAGAGAGGTTCTAAACAGCGCACCGAATTCCCGACTCATTGTCGTCGCATGGTCTTCATGCAGCGTCGCTAACAGAGGCGCGCGAATGGTACTATCGCTTGAGGCAACATGAGCAACGACGTCGACTTCGATCTTTCGCCGGACCAGTGGGAAGCCCTGCGCACACTTCGCAACCCGGTGTCGGGCGGTCGCCTCTCGAAGGCCTATCTTATCGAAAGTCTCGTCAAGTTCGGCCTCGTAGTCGTCAATGACGGCATACCTGTGATGACGCCCACGGGACGCAAGGCGCTCGTGCGCGGATCGTGCCGGCTGCTGGATCTTGCGGCGTGACACGATGCCTTTCGTTTCGGCGAAGGCATAACGACTGACGGCGGATCCCGCGGCTTCCTCCCCACGCGACTGTTCGGCGAGATAGCGTCGCGCCCTTGACACAGAGCGACGTCCTGTGCCGCTTTCCGGAAACACCGCGACAATCTGGCACGGTTGTTGCTCCTTTTTGACGTCCAAGTCGCGTCAAACCGGGAGAATCCACCATGTCGACCATCACCGCGGCGCCCGCCGCCGAGCCGAAGCCGCTCTACACCTCGCTGTTCGTCCAGGTTCTGGCCGCGCTGGTGCTTGGCGTCATCCTGGGCATGGCCGTCCCGGATTTCGCGATCGGGCTCAAGATCCTCAGTGACGCCTTCCTGAAGCTGATCTCGATGATCGTGGCGCCGATCGTGTTCTGCGTCGTCGTGCACGGGATTGCCGGCGCCGGCGACCTCAAGAAGGTCGGCCGGGTCGGCGTCAAGGCGCTGGTCTATTTCGAGATCATGACGACCGTCGCACTCGTCGTCGGCCTGTTGCTTGCTTACCTCTTCGGCCCCGGCCACGGCATGAACATCGATCCCTCGACGCTGGATGCCAAAGCGCTCAACACCTACGCCGACAACGCCCACAAGCTGTCAGGCGGCGGCATCGGCGCCTTTCTGATGAACGTGATCCCGACCACCTCCTTCGATGCGCTGTCACGCAACGACGTGCTCCAGGTGCTGTTCTTCGCGGTCCTGTTCGGCGTCGGGCTCGCGCTCGTCGGCGGCGAAAAGGGCAAGCTCGTCACCAGCATGATCGATGCGGCCTCCACCGTGCTGTTCCGCGTCATGGGCCTGATTGTCCGCGTTGCCCCGCTCGGCGTGCTCGGCGCGGTCGCCTACACCGTCGGCAAATACGGTGTCGGCTCGCTGAAGCAGCTCGTGTCGCTGGTGATGCTGTTCTACGTCTCGGTCGGCATCTTCGTGCTGGGCGTGCTCGGCGGCGTGATGGCGCTCGCCGGACTCAACATCCTCAAATTCCTCGTCTATCTGCGCGAAGAGCTGACCATCGTGCTCGCGACCGCCTCCTCCGATGCCGTGCTGCCGCAGATCATGAAGAAGTTGGAGCGGATGGGGGTGAAGGATTCCGTGGTCGGTCTCGTGATTCCGACCGGCTATTCCTTCAACCTCGACGCCTTCTCGATCTATCTGACGCTCGCCGTCGTCTTCATCGCCCAGGCGACCAACACGCCGCTGTCCTTCGGTGACCTCCTGCTGGTTCTCGGCGTCTCCCTGATCACCTCGAAGGGCGCGCATGGCGTGCCGGGTTCGGCGATCGTGATCCTGGCAGCGACGCTCAATGCGGTACCGAGCATTCCCGCGATCGGCCTCGTGCTGGTGCTGTCGGTCGACTGGTTCATCGGCATGGCCCGCGCGCTCGGCAACCTCGTCGGCAATTGCGTCGCGACCGTCGTGGTCGCCGCCTGGGAAGGCGATCTCGACCGCGCCAAGGCGGCCCAGGTGCTGGAGGGCGGCGAGCTGGTGGACGTGACGGCGGGATAGCGCCCCCGCGGATCAGTCATTCCATTGCAGGAGCGGCGTTCCATACGCCCTCCTCCAGACCGACAGGAAGCGCGGAAACCAGGAATGGGCCACGGCGCCCTTGTAGGCCCAGGTGCGGTACTTCAGCCCCTGTTCCGAGATCAGCTCCTGATATCCGCCGTGAACTTCGGTTGCGGTGCGAATGTCCTTCAATATCCCTTGCGCGCAGGCCCGGTAGCGATCGCCGCCGGAGACCTCGTCGTAATCGAGCATCCGGTCCGCGAACTCGACGTTGAACGTCGGCCAGGATGAGCGCCCCTGATAGGCGGGCGCCGCAATCTTGTGGATCATCTTGTTCCGCGGATTATCCGCTGACACCAGGAAGTGGAACGTAGCGGGTATGCGGAAGCGCGGCTCCGCAATGATCAAATCCGCCGTGGCCGCGAACAGCGCGCGCTCGACGGCATCGGTCATGTCCCAAAAGCCGCGATGCACGCTGACGAAGTCCAGCGCAACCGAGGACACCGGCGGGCCCTTCGGACCATCCAGGGAATGCCTGATGTAGCCGTCCCTGCCGAACAGACGGAGCAGGTCCTTCTTGTACTGCGCGAGATCGCGTCCGAGCAGCCGCTTCAGCTCGCTATCGTCGACGATGCCGAGCTGCACGCTCCACAGGAAGGTTGTGTAGATGCAGGCATTGGTGACAAAGCGCCTGCGTTCCGCACGGGTATCCGTTGCAGCCGAGCGAGGGCCACGGGCATCACACAGCAAATACCTGGTGCCGTCATCGTCGAACGGCTCGAGCTCGCTTGCGAGCTGCAGGATCGCACGCTTCAGGTCACCGCCATATTCAGCCAGCAGCAGCCGGCCGGCATGCGCGCATTGCGCCATCGCCAGATCGGACGACGCCCTCTGATCGGCCGAGATCATCTGCTGCAGGCCGGCCAGAATGCCAAGCAGCGTATCCGACGGGCGCGAGAAATAGTTCACGCCGAGGTACCGGCCGCGCCCCGCCGGGACGATGGTGGTTGTGACGACATCGGCGCGAACCGCATCGAGCAACAGACGGATGCTCTTGTCGAGCAGCCGGGCCCGCCGCACCGCGTCCTGCGCATCCATAATGGTCTCGGGGTCGAGGACATCAGGATAGAACCAGGCGAAGTCACGGGGATAATAGGCGGATGCGTGCGGCGCGCCCGTGACGAGGAAGGCCTCGGTCACCGAAAAGGCGCTGTCCATCGAGTGCCGGTAAAGGTCCTCGATGGCCGACAACGAATGGTGCGACTTTCTCAGGAATCGATCACCGAGAAAATTGACCGCCTGGAGGGCGTTGGCGAAAAAGGTCGCAGCCACGCCTTGGTAAAATCGGTTTCCGCGATCTGAGGACAACGAGATATCGCTATTCATATGTGGCTAGGATCACTCCGATGGGGCGGCCACCATCCGAAGCATGGCTGATTCGTATTTCCTCCAGATGACGCGCCGGCTTCCCGGGGGGCTTCTTCAGCCTGCCCGGCCTACCCTTCCCGCGGCCTGAAATTCTCGATCACCCGCAGTAATACCCGCGCACCGGCGTCGGCATCGGCGAGCTCCACATGCTCGTCCGGGTGGTGACTGATGCCGCCGCGGCAGCGGACGAAGATCATGCCGACATCGGCGATGTCGATCATGGCCATGCCGTCATGGCCTGCTCCGCTCGGCAACTCGAACACGGAGAACCCCTCCGCTCCGATCGCCTGCGCGATCTGCTCCTTCAGCCATGGTGCGCAAGGCGCGGTGCGGTTCTCGTGGGTGACGTCGAGCTGGAGGGCCAGGTGCCGGCGCTTGGCGATCGCCTCGATCTGGCGGACGATATCCGCGACCGCGCGCTTGCGGTGCATGTCGGTCGGCGCGCGCATGTCGATGGTGAAGGACACCTCGCCCGGAATGACATTGGTCGCGCCGGGCCTCGCCTGGATGTAGCCGACGGTGCCGACCAGACCGCCTGCGTCGGTCTGGCAAAATTGCTCGATCGCCCCGATGCATTCGGCGGCGCCCGTGAGCGCATCACGCCGAAGCGCCATCGGCACGGTACCGGCATGCCCGGCCATGCCGGTCAGCCGCGCGGCAAGCCGCGTGGCACCGGCAATCGCGGTGACGACACCGACAGGCAGGTCCTGCGCTTCCAGCACCGGCCCCTGCTCGATGTGCAATTCGAGATAGGCAAGCAGCTCGCGCCGCGCCCGCGCGGCCGCACCGATATGATCGGGATCGAGGCCGAACTGCACGAGCGCATCGCGCATCGACACACCGTCGCGGTCGCGCACATTCAAGACACTTTCGTCAAAAGTGCCGGCCACCGCACGGCTGCCGAGCAAGGTCGAAGCGAAGCGCACCCCCTCCTCATCGGCAAAGCCGACGATCTCGATCGCGAACGGCAGGCGCTTGCCACGGCGATTGAGATCGGCAACGCAGGCAATGGCCGTGATCACCCCCAACGGCCCGTCCCATTTCCCGGCATCGCGTACGGTGTCGTAGTGCGAGCCGAGCATCAGGCAGGGCGCGCCCGGCCGCTCACCTTCGTAGCGGCCGCAGACATTGCCGATCGCGTCAAGACGCGCGCTCATGCCGGCGTCGCGCATCCAGCTCAGGAGGAGGTCCGCCGCCTTGCGCAACTCCTTGGTGAGATAGATGCGGGTGAGGTTGTCGCCGCCTTCCGAGATCGCAGCCAGATCGTTGATCCGACGCACGATCTCTTCGCCGAGCGATGCATTCTGAACGGCGTTGACGGCACCCATCTCGACGAGCTTTCTCTTCTCTGGACCGCGGCAGCGGCTGTCTGGCGACAATCGGTACACGTTCGGCGGCAAATCACGCACCGCGCCCGTCCCAATCAGCGCGTGGTTAGCATGAATGCGCGTACGCGGCAGGCTGCGCCGCACCGGTCTGCACAGGCGCACCAACCGTTTCACCCAATATCAGGACCCGAACGGCCCGCATAATCAATATTTTCAATCGGTTATCCGGAAGATACCGTCAATAACCCGGGGCCGGCTGGAGGAGATGTTCCACGGCGAATTCGTGTATGAAGGATGGGCCAGCGAAGCCGGTCTCGCCGCGATCGGCCGCGCATGGCCGGGCACTGACCGCGGAGGATTGATGGACGCCGCATCCGAGCGTGACGAGCATTTTCTGCGTTTGTCCTTCGCGGTCGCCCGCCGCTCCCTCACCCATGGCAACCACCCGTTCGGCTGCATCGTCGTCGATGCGGACGGCAAGGTGTTGATCGAGACCGAGAACGGCTACATGCCGGATCATGACGGCACCGCGCATGCCGAACGCCTCGCGGCCACCCAGGCCTGCCGCACACTCGGCCGCGAGGTGCTGGCGACAGCGATGCTCCATTCCTCGGCAGAGCCCTGCGCGATGTGCGCCGGCGCGATCTACTGGGCCGGCATCGGTCGCGTCGTCTACGGCCTCAGCGAGCATCGCCTGCGCGGCGTCACCGGCAACCATCCTGACAACCCGACCCTCGACCTGCCGTGCCGGGAAGTCTTTGCCAGCGGCCAGCGGCCGACCGAGGTCGTTGGTCCGCTGCTCGAGGACGAAGCCGAAGCGCTGCACGACGGCGTGTGGACGAAGTAGGCGCAAACTCCGATCCGTAGGGTGGGTTAGCTGGCGGCTGCGCGAAGCGCAGGCCGCCGGCGTAACCCACCACGCTTCCGCGCTCGCCGGCCGAAGTTGGTGGATTACGCCTGCGGCTAATCCACCCTACGTTTTCTCCTAAAACCTCAACCGGTCAGAACTTCACGGTGATACCGGAGTAGAGCGAGGATTCGGTGCACGCCCCCGTGCTCACCGTCCGGCCACCGACCGCCGTGGTACAGCCGACGGCAAGGTTGTGATCGAGACCGAACTTGTTCTGCCAGTAGCGGTAGGCGACCCAAACGTCCACGAAGTGGGAATACTTGTCACCCCAGGCGGCCTTCGAGGCATCGAAGGTCAGGCGGATGGGCTCCGAGTTCAACTCGACGGCGGTGTTGTAGACGCCGTTCGCCGGGCTGTAGGGAAGCGGTTCGGTGTCGGTGCCCTTCTTGCCATACCAGCCGGCGCGGCCGCTGATCGAGAAATATTGCATGTTCGGCGGCAGGAAACCGAGATCCATGTAGTAATTGACCTCGACGGCCCAGGTTGGCTTGAACGAGGTGTTGCCGTCTGCAAGACAGGTCACGCCGGGAACGCCCGCACCGAACAGTCCGCACTGGCTGAATGAGTTGTGATTGGCGAACTCCCAGTACACCAGCGGCGCGACGTTGATGTAACCCTTGTAGGGCAGATCGAACGCAAACTGCAGACCTCCGACGACGTCGCGCTTGGCGGCACCGAAATATCTGTTTTCGGTATTGGCATCCATCCCGACCTCGAACGAGATGTTGTGAAGCGGCCCTGCGGTGAAGGCCTTGGTGTCGAAGAGCTCATTCCAGCCGAACGTCGAACGGAATAGCCCGTAGATCTCAGTTGCACCGGCGCACGTTGCCGGCGCGCCGAAGATCGTGCCCGCGTTGGTGCAGGGCCCGGCCGGGTCATTGTGATCGGACTTGAACATGGAGATGGTGAAGAAGTTCGTGCCGTATGCCCAGAGATCGAAATGCGTAAACGAGTAGACCTGCTTGGTGGTCTTGCTGTCGATCGACCCATCCGGCCGGAACGACCATGCGCCGGGCTGCGAGGCGTTGAAGATGTAGGAGAAGGTGACGCGGTTATCGATCACCAGGAAGAACGGGAGATCCGCCGCCTTCTTGGCAGCCTTGACCGGCAGATCCGCCGCGAAAGCCAGGCCACCGGTGGTCAGCGTGGCAAGTGACAGCGCCGTTGCTGCAATTGCCTTGAAACGAAACGACATCCTGAATACCCCCAAGTTTGGACACGTCAATGAACGCCCTTGGGTGCGAGACTTGCGCCGATCTCCCGGAGGGAGAAGCCTCAACTTTTTTCAAGGCATGCCGCTTGTTTTGGCAAGGCGCAGCGTTTCTTCGTGGGATCTAGCAGGTTTTTCGCAGCCGGCATGCGGCCGGCGAGGCCGGCTGTTGCCGGACATTCCCGTTTGATTTCGCTCTTCTTTCATGCCGAGCGGATTTTGCGGGCGCGATGGTCGGGAGCCAATGTTGCGTCGATCCGCAGTGCATAAGCGCGCTGGCGCAACTTTGCTCACTGCGACGTCAGGTCTGCATAGCGGGTTCCGATTTGGCTTGGACCGTCACAAATCTGCAACAGGCGTCCGCGGATGCCGCACGGGCGTGTGCGGGCTTTAGAGCAGGAGGCTGCATCCCGGCGGGCGCAGGCGCACGGACACAAGGCCCCTGCCGAAGCGTTGAGCAAGGGATGACGCATTTTCACACCTTACGCCGCGGTTCAAACTGGCCCACTATTGGGCATTTCACCATGCAAGCGCATCAGCGAATGTTGGATTCGACACCTGACGGCCTGAATTCCGGCGAACCTCCGCTGCTGCGGACGATCGGACTCACCAAAAGCTATGGCGATTTCCTCGCGAACGATTCCATCGACATCGATATTTGGCCCGGCGAAATCCACGCGCTGCTCGGCGAGAACGGCGCAGGCAAGTCGACGCTGGTCAAGGCGATCTACGGGTTGATCCAGCCCAGCGCCGGCGAGATTCGCTGGCAGGGCCAACGAATCGTACTGTCCGGTCCCTCGGAAGCCCGCAGCCTTGGCATCGGCATGGTGTTCCAGCACTTCTCGCTGTTTGACAATCTTACCGTCGCCGAGAACGTCGCGCTCGGTCTCGACGGACGGGAATCCTTCAAGGACATGTCGGCGCGATTGGAGCAGGTGTCGAAGACTTACGGCCTTCCGCTCGATCCCAAACGCGAGGTCTGGCAATTGTCGGTCGGCGAGCGCCAGCGCATCGAGATCGTCCGCGCGCTGATGCAGGATCCGAAATTCCTGATCCTGGACGAGCCCACCGCCGTCCTGACGCCGCAGGAAGCCGATCAGCTGTTCGTCGTGCTTGAACGGCTCAAGGCCGAAGGGCGCGCCATCCTCTACATCAGCCACAAGCTCGAGGAGGTGAAGCGGCTCTGCGACACCGCCACGATCTTGCGCGGCGGCAGGAAGGTCGAGACCTGCGATCCCCGGCGCGAGACTGCCGCTTCGCTGGCGCGCATGATGGTCGGCAGCGAGATCAAGGAAGTGAAGGCGGCATCCGGCCGGAAGACCACCGTGCCCCGGCTCGTCGTCAACGATCTTTCGCTCGCACCGGGCGAGCCGCATGGCGTCCGGCTCGAGCACATCTCGTTCGAGCTGAAGGGCGGCGAGATCCTGGGCATCGCCGGCGTCGCCGGCAACGGCCAGGACGAGTTGTTCGCTGCGCTGTCCGGCGAGCGGTTGTCGAAGGACCCGGGCACCGTGGTGATCGAAGGCATTGCCGCCGGCCATCTCTCCATCACGCATCGACGCAGGCTGGGAGCAGCTTTCGTTCCCGAAGAGCGGCTCGGCCATGGCACCGCGCCGCGCATGAAGCTCTCGGAGAACGCGCTGCTCACCGGACACGCCGCGAGCGGCATGGTCCATCGCGGCTTCATCGACACCGCGGCCACGCTGAAGACCGTCGACCGCGCGACCGAAACATTCGACGTCCGCAAGGCCAAGCGCGATCCGGAAGCCGCATCCCTCTCCGGCGGCAATTTGCAGAAGTTCATCGTGGGACGCGAGATCCTGCGCAACCCCGCCGTGCTGGTGGTAAGCCAGCCGACCTGGGGCGTCGATGCCGGCGCCGCCGCCGTCATTCGCCAGGCGCTGCTCGATCTGGCAATCGCTGGCGCCGCCGTGCTGGTGACCAGCCAGGATCTCGACGAACTCGCTGAGATCGCCGACCGCATCGCCGTGATGTTCCACGGCAAGCTGTCGGCACCGCTCGCTACCCGCGAGGCAACGCGCGAAAAGCTCGGCCTTCTCATGGGCGGCAGCAGCCTGGAGCTTGAGGAGGCCGCGCATGCAGCTGGTGCTTGAGAAGCGCGCCGAACGCTCGGGCACGATCGCGCTGGTCTCGCCGCTGATCGCGATCGGCCTCACGGTCGTGACCATGATCATCCTGTTCGCGATCCTCGGTAAGAATCCCCTGCTCGCCTTGCACGCCTACTTCATCGCGCCACTGACCGACGGCTATTCGCTGCAGGAGATCGCGGTGAAGGCAACGCCGCTGGTGATGATCGCGATCGGCCTGTCACTCTGCTATCTCGCCAATGCCTGGAACATCGGCGCTGAAGGGCAATTCCTGGTCGGCGCGGTTGCGGGAAGCTGGATCGCGGTGAAGACGCAGGGCACCGACGCCGGCGCCTGGGTGCTGCCGGCCATGCTCGTCCTCGCTGCCGCTGCGGGCGCGCTCTATGCGCTGATCCCGGCGATCTGCAAGGTGAAGTTCGGTGCCAGCGAGATCCTGACCAGCCTGATGCTGGTCTATGTCGCCGACCTCTTTCTCGACTATCTCGTGCGCGGCCCCTGGCGCGACCCCAACGGCTTCAACTTCCCGACCACGGCCGAGTTCGATCCGGTGGCAACCGTCCCGTTGCTGATCGAGGGCGGCCGGCTGCATCTCGGCTCGATCATTGCGCTTCTTGTCGTCGCCGCGGCCGCAATCCTGCTCGGGCGAACCATCAAGGGATTCGAGATCCGCGTTGTCGGCGCAGCTCCCCGCGCGGCACGGTTCGGCGGCTTCAACGCCAACCAGCTGATCGTCCTGACCTTCGCGGTATCAGGAGCGCTCGCAGGCCTCGCCGGCATCATCGAGGTGGCCGGTCCAATCGGACATCTCCAGCCTGGCATCTCCCCGGGCTACGGTTTTACTGCGATCATCGTCGCCTTCCTCGGCCGGTTGAACCCGCTTGGAATACTAATTGCAGGCCTTTTCCTTGCGCTGACTTTTATCGGCGGCGAGCAGGCGCAGATCGCGATGAAGATTCCATTGGATGTCACCAAGGTCTTTCAGGGCATTCTGCTGTTCTACGTGCTCGCCTGCGATTCCCTGATCCTGTATCGCTTCAAGCTGAGCTTCCCGAACCGTCAGGTGGCCCGTGGAACTCATTGAAGCCATCATCCTGGCCGTGCTCGCCGCGTCAACGCCGCTGCTGATCGCCGCGACCGGAGAGCTCGTGACCGAGCGCTCCGGCGTGCTCAATCTGGGCGTCGAGGGCATGATGATCGTTGGCGCGGCCTGCGGCTTTGCCGGCGCCTGGCTCACGGGATCGGTCTTCATCGGCGCGCTGTTCGGCATCATCGCGGGAACGATGATGTCGCTGATCTTCGCACTGATGGCGCTCGGGCTCGCCGTCAACCAGGTGGCGACGGGTCTTGCGCTGACCATCCTCGGCGTCGGGCTGTCCGGACTGATCGGCGCCGGCTTCGTCGGCGAGCGCATCACGCCGGCAGTCCATCTCGCCATTCCGGGCCTAACCGACATCCCGCTGGTCGGGCGCGTGCTGTTCGGCGAGGATGGCTTCGTCTACTTCTCCATTGCACTCATCGTCGGCGTCTGGTGGTTCCTGTACCGCACGCGGGCGGGATTGATCCTACGCGCCTGCGGCGACAACCACGCCTCCGCGCACGCGCTCGGCTATCCCGTGCTGCGCATCCGCACCTTCGCCGTGATGTTTGGCGGTGCCTGCGCAGGCCTTGCCGGCGCTTATCTGCCGCTCGCCTATACGCCGTTCTTCATTCCCGGCATGACCGCGGGCCGCGGCTGGATCGCGCTGGCGCTGGTGGTGTTCTCGTCCTGGCGACCTGGCCGGCTCGTGATCGGTGCCTATCTCTTCGGGGCCGTGACGATCCTGCAGTTGCACGCGCAGGGCTGGGGCGTCGGCATTCCCTCGCAATTCATGTCGGCGCTGCCTTATCTCGCGACTGTCATCGTTCTGATCCTGCTCTCCCGCGCGCGCAGCGGCGGCTCGACCGCCCCGGCCGCGCTCGGCACCGTGTTCGTGCCCGACCGCTGAATTTCATTTCCGCGGCGGGCGCGATGGGGCGCGCGCGTTGCGGATCGTGGCTTTCCCCTGATGTTTGGAGATCGATGATGAGGAAATCACTTCTTGCGCTGGCCGCCGGACTCTTGCTCGCCGGCAGCAGCGTCAGTGCAGCCTCCGCCGCCGACAAGCTCAAGGTCGGCTTCATCTATCTGGGTCCGATCGGAGACCTCGGCTGGACCTATCAGCACGATCTCGCACGGCAAGCGCTGGTCAAGGAACTGGGCGACCAGATCGAGACCACCTATCTGGAGAACGTGCCCGAAGGTCCCGACGCCGAACGCTCCATCGAGCAACTCGTCCGCGCCGGCAACAAGCTGATCTTCAC
Source organism: Bradyrhizobium sp. AC87j1 (assembly GCF_002936975.1). Taxonomy (NCBI): domain Bacteria; kingdom Pseudomonadati; phylum Pseudomonadota; class Alphaproteobacteria; order Hyphomicrobiales; family Nitrobacteraceae; genus Bradyrhizobium; species Bradyrhizobium sp. AC87j1. The sequence continues at coordinate 67,847 of NZ_PTFE01000003.1, read as the reverse complement.
GACGTCGTTCGGCTACATGGATCCGACGCTGAAGGTCGCAAAGAAATATCCGAACGTGCATTTCGAGCACGCCACCGGCTACAAGCGTAACCCGAACATGTCGACCTACTCGGCGAAATGGTTTCAGGGCCGCTACATCCAGGGGCTGATCGCGGCCAAGATGTCGAAGTCCGGCGTGCTTGGCTATATCGGCTCGTTCCCGATTCCGGAGGTCGTCTCCGGCATCAATGCGACGATCCTGGCGGCGCAGACCGTCAACCCTGCCATCAAGGTCAAGATCATCTGGGCCAACACTTGGTTCGACCCGGGCAAGGAGGCCGACGCCGCCAAGGCGCTGATCGACCAGGGCGCCGACGTGATCATGCAGCACACGGACTCGCCAGCCGCGATGCAGATCGCCAGCGAACGCGGCAAGCTCGCCTTCGGCCAGGACTCCGAGATGATCAAGTTCGGGCCCAAGACCCAGCTGACCTCCATCCTCGACACCTGGGGCCCCTACTACATCGAGCGGGTCAAGGCCGAGCTTGCCGGCACCTGGAAGTCCCAGGACAGCTGGGGCGGCCTCGACAGTCACATGTTCGCGATGGCGCCCTATACCAACATGCCTGACGACGTGAAAAAATTGGCTGAGGATGCCCAAGCCGCGATCACTGCAGGCAAGCTGCATCCGTTCAAGTGCCCGATCGTTGGGCAGGACGGCAAGCCGGTGGAGTGCAAAGGCGGCGATCACCTCGACGACGGCCAGATCCTCGGCATGAATTTCTACGTCAAGGGCATCGACGACAAGCTGCCGGGCAAGTAGCACGCTTCTTGCTTAGTCTAGATCACCTGCTCCTCCCGGAGGAGGTTCGGAGGGGGTGGCCAGAAGCACCCGGCACTTGTGGTCGCCCCCTCTTTCTATCCTGCCATGGCATTATCCGGCCCGCATGGCCTGCGCCGCCGAACTGTGGCGGCGGATGAGGCCTGCCACATCAAGGCCCGGGATCGCACCGTCGATCACGGCCCATTTTCCCGCCACCATCACCCGGTCGGCCCGGTGCGCTCCGCACAGCACCAATGCGGCCAAGGGGTCGCCATGACCGGAGAAGCGCAATTCGTCGAGCCTGAACAGCGCGAGGTCCGCAGCCTTGCCGACGGCGATCTCGCCGAGTTCCGGCCGGCCGACGCAGGCTGCCGACCCCTTGGTGGCCCAGCGCAACGCATCCTTGTGGCTGACCTTGGACACCCCGTAACGCGCCCGTTGCAGCAGGAACGCAGCCCGGACCTCCTGCATCAGGTTCGAGCCGTCGTTCGAGGCTGAGCCATCGACTCCGATCCCGATCCCGACGCCGGCCTCCTCCATCTCGCAGACCGGGCAGCAGCCGGACGCCAGCAGCTGGTTGCTGCACGCGCAATGGCTGATGGTCGTCTTGGCCTTGCCGAGCCGCTTCATCTCATCGCCGTTGAAAAATATGCCGTGGGCGAGCCAGGTTCGCGCATTGAGCCAGCCGCATTGTTCGAGATAATCGAGCGGACGGCAGCCATACATCTGCTGGCAGAACTTGTTCTCATCCTCGGTCTCGGCGAGATGGGTGTGCAGGCGCACGTCGAGCTTATCCGCGAGATCGGCGGTGGCGAGCATCAGCGACGTCGTCACCGAGAACGGCGAGCACGGCGCCAGCGCGATCTGCACCATCGCATCCTCGGCGCGCTGGTGATGCTTGGCAACCACGCGCGCGCTGTCGGCGAGGATCGTGTCCTCGTCCTGCACCACGCTGTCAGGCGGCAGGCCACCGTCCCGCTGCGACAGGTTCATCGAGCCGCGCGTTAGCAGCACCCGCACGCCGAGACGACTGGCGACGCCGACCTCGATATCGATGGCGTCTTCGAGGCCCGCGGGGAAGACGTAGTGATGATCCGTCGTGGTGGTGCAGCCCGAGAGCAACAGCTCGGACATCGCCACGGTGACGCCGAGCTCGAGCGCCTCGGGCGTCAGCCTCGCCCACACCGGATAGAGCGCCTTGAGCCAGGGGAACAGCTCCCGATCCATCGCCGCCGGCAGTGCCCGGGTCAGCGTCTGGTAAAAATGGTGATGGGTGTTGATCAGGCCCGGCAGCACGACGTGTTCGCTCGCATCGAATACTGCGACATCAGCGGTCGCAGGCGTGGCGCCAGCCGGCACGAGCTCGACGAAGCGGCCATCCCTGACCACGACCCCGCGCTCGGCACCGTCGGCAAGGATGGCCAGGGGATCCCTGATCCAGATCGGCTTTGCGTCGCTCATGATCCCGCTTCTCCCTCACATCCGCTGACAGGCCAGCCAGGTAAACGTGGCCCAGCCACCCTCGCACCACGACTTGTTTGTTGCGACTTGGCTCCGGTCTTGCAAGACTCGTCGGCGCGATTCACCCGGCGGAAGCGTTGGCGCAGCCATGGATTTGAATACCATCACGACCGTGGCCCGTCCGCAAACACGGACACAATTGCCGGCTTGGACCGCAGGGGACGCCTGGCTCGCGGGCGGCACGTGGTTGTTCTCGGAGCCGCAGGTCCATCTGAAGCGGCTGATCGATCTGACCGACCTGAAATGGCCGGCGCTGACGATCACCGACAGCCATCTCAGCATCGCCGCCACTTGCACGGTCGCGCAGCTCGACGGACTTGCCTGCCCGTCCGATTGGCTCGCCGCACCTCTGATCAACCAATGCTGCCGCGCCTTCCTTGCCTCGTTCAAGATCTGGAAGACCGCGACCGTCGGCGGCAATCTCTGCATGTCCCTGCCGGCGGGACCGATGATCTCGCTCACCGCAGCGCTGGGCGGCGTCTGCACCATCTGGAAGGCCGGCGGCGGCGAGCAGAGGATTCCTGTCGTCGATTTCGTCACCGGCAACCAGCGAAATCGCCTGACGCCGGGCGACCTGCTTCGCCAGATCGATATTCCGATTGCCGCGCTGAAACGCCGCACGGCATATCGCCAGATCTCGCTCGCGCCGGTCGGCCGCTCGGCGGCGCTCTTGATCGGCAGCCTCGATGCCGATGGCACGCTCACGCTCACCGTCACCGCCTCGACGGCGCGGCCGATCCAGCTGTCCTTTCGCCGGGCCCCGGAGGCGAGCGTGCTGCGCGATGCGATCGTCCAGCAGATCACGGACGATCTGTACCACACCGACATCCATGGCCAGCCGCTCTGGCGCAAGCATATGACATTGCGGCTTGCCGAAGAGGTTCGCCGCGAGCTGCTGGAGGCCATGCCGTCATGAGCTTCGAGATCAACGGCAAGCCGTTTGCGCAGGAGCCGCGCGCCGGCCAGTGCCTGCGCACGTTCCTGCGCGAGCTCGGCCATTTCGGGGTGAAAAAGGGCTGCGATGCCGGTGACTGCGGCGCCTGCACCGTGCTGCTCGACGGCGAGCCGGTGCACAGCTGCCTGATCCCGGCGTTCCGGGCCGAGGGACGCGCCATCACCACGATCGAAGGTCTTGGCGGAGACCACGGCGCGCATCCGATGCAGCAGGCTTTCCTTGACGCGCAGGGCTTTCAATGCGGCTTCTGCACCGCCGGCATGATCCTGACCTGCGCCTCGCTGAACCAGGCCCAGCGGACCGATCTCGGCGCGTCGCTGAAGGGCAATATCTGCCGTTGCACCGGCTATCGCTCGATCGAGGATGCATTGCTTGGCAAGACCAATGTCGAGGCGAGCGTCGAGCCCGGAGCCGCGTTTGGCCGCAGCCTGCCGGCGCCCGCAGGCCCCGACATCGTGCGCGGCAACGCGCGCTACACTTTCGACACCACCATCGACGGACTGCTCCACGTCAAGCTGGTGCGGTCGCCGCATGCCCACGCCAGGATCGTCGCGATCGACAAGTCGGAAGCGCTGAAGGTTCCCGGCGTGCACGCGGTGCTGACGCATGAAGACGCACCTTCGATGCTGATCTCGACCGCGCGGCACGAAATGGACTGGATGGACCCCGAGGACACCCGCGTTCTCGACGACGTTGTCCGCTTCATCGGCCAGCGGGTTGCCGCCATCGTCGCCGAAAGCGAAGCCGCCGCCGAGGAAGCCTGCCGCCGGCTGAAGCTCGATTACGAGGTTCTGCCTGCGCTGATCGATCCGGAGCAGGCGATGGCGCCCGGTGCGCCCGTCATTCATCCCGATCGCACCACCGCGAACCGCATCGCCGACGCTCAGCGCAACCTCGCTGCGGAGACGCATGGCGAGTTCGGCGACGTCGCGGCGGCGCTCGCAACATCTGCTGTCACCTACGAGGCCATCTTCCACAGTCACCGCGTCCAGCATGCGGCGCTGGAGACCCACGGCGGTCTCGCCTGGCTCGATGCTTCGGGCGTGCTCAATGTCCGCACCTCGACCCAGGTGCCCTTCCTGACCCGGCGCGCGCTGTCGGATATCTTCAAGCTTCCTCCCGACAAGGTCCGCGTGTTCTGCGAGCGGGTCGGCGGCGGCTTTGGCGGCAAGCAGGAGATGTTCGTCGAGGACATCCTGGCGCTCGCTGCGCTCAAGACGGGACGTCCGGTGAAGCTGGAGCTCACCCGCGAGGAGCAGTTCATCGCGACCTCGACGCGGCACCCGATGCGGGTTCACATCAAGGCCGGAGCGGACGCCGACGGCAAGCTCACCGCGCTCCAGCTCGACGTGCTCTCCAACACCGGCGCTTACGGCAATCACGCCGGCCCCGTGATGTTCCATTCGCTGTCGGAGTCGATCGCCGTCTACAATTGCCCGAACAAGCGGGTCAACGGCTACGCCGTCTATACCAATACGGTGCCGGCGGGCGCGTTTCGCGGCTATGGCCTGCCGCAGACGCTGATCGCGATCGAGGCCGCGATCGACGAGCTGGGCCAGCAGCTCGGCATCGACCCCTACGAGATGCGCCGGCGCAACATCGTCAGGGACGGCGATCCCATGCTGTCGCCGCCGCCGTCCGAATTTCACGACGTGCTCTACGGCTCCTACGGTCTCGACCAGTGCCTCGACCTCGTCGAGCGCGCGATGCAGGCTGACAGCCCACAGCCGGACCTGTCGCCGGACTGGCTGATCGGCGACGGCGTCGCTCTGACCATGATCGACACCGCGCCACCGGCCGGACACCTCGCCGACGCGACAATTGCGCTCAACGACGACGGCGGCTTTGATCTCATCGTCGGCACCGCCGAATTTGGCAACGGCACCAGCACCGTGCACCGGCAGATCGCCGCGACCACGCTGGCGACCACCGTCGACAGAATCCGCTTGCGCCAGTCCGACACCGCCCATGGCGGCCACGACACCGGCGCCTATGGCAGCGCGGGAATGTTCGTCGCCGGCAAGGCGACGCATGCGGCTTCCATTCAGCTCGCGACCGAATTGAGGGCGGCCGCTGCCGGTGCGTGGCTGTGTGACGTCGAGAGCTGCGTGCTCGAGGACAACGCCGTCGTCAGCGGCGTCCGGCGCATGCCTTTTGCGGAGCTGGTGAAGCTCGCGCGCGAGCGCGGACAGCCGTTCGCAGGCAGCGGCAATTCCGGGGGAACACCGCGTTCGGTCGGCTTCAACGTCCAGGGTTTTCGTATCGCCGTGAACAAGGCCACGGGCGAGCTCAGGATACTCCGGAGCGTGCACGCCGCGGACGCCGGCATCGTCGCCAATCCCATGCAATGCCGCGGTCAGGTCGAAGGCGGCGTCGCGCAGGCGCTCGGTGCCGCGCTCTACGAGGAGATGGTGATCGACGCGACCGGCCGGGTCACCAACCCGAAATTCCGCGACTACCACCTGCCTTCGTTCGCCGACGTGCCGCCCACCGAGGTGTTCTTCGCCGAGACGTCCGACACGATCGGGCCGCTGGGGGCGAAGTCGATGAGCGAGAGTCCGTACAATCCGGTCGCGGCCGCACTCGGCAACGCGATCGCGAATGCCACCGGTATTCGCTTCACCGCGCCACCGTTCAAGCCGGACCGGCTGTTTCCGGCGCTGCACGCGAAGTTCGGCGACTAAAGCGCGATGCGATTAGGATAAATCGTCGTCGCGCTTTGGGTTGTTGTTTAAGCATGATCTTTACGGAAAACCGCTGCGCACTTTTTCCGGATCATGCTTTAGCTGCCGCGATAGGTCGAATAACTCCATGGCGTGACCAACAGTGGCACGTGATAGTGCCCCTCTGCCTCGCTGACGGCGAAGCGCAGCGGGATCTCGTCGAGGAACGGCGGATCCGACAGCGGCACATTGCGCTCGGCGTAATATCTGGCAACGCTGAACTTGAGCTCGTAGCTGCCGATCGGCAGCGGGCGACCGCCGATCAACGGTTGATCAGTGCGGCCGTCCGCATTGGTGACCGCGCGCGCGATCACACGGCTCTCGCCGAGGCTTGCGAGCTCGACGAGCTCGATCGGAATCCCCGGCGCGGGCTTGCCGACGTGGTTGTCCAGCACATGGGTCGAGAGCCGGCCGTGCACCTTCAGCCTGTCATCGGCCATGACGAGCTGATCCAGCCGCAGCGCGGAGATGCGGCCGATCTCCTCGATCGCACGCCGCGTCTCGGTCTTTGCGATATTGCGCAAGCGCGTCTCGAAGTCGCGCAGCACGGAATCCCGGGTGTGACGGCGCACACAGACGATATAGGGGAAGCCGAACTTGTCCCGATAGGCGCTGTTGACGCGCTCGAACGCCGCGTATTCGGCCTCCGACAGCCTATCGAGGCCGGCGCTGTTCTGCTCGTCCGTCGATTCCACCGTCAGCCCCGCCGCGCGCTGGGTCTTGCTGGCGAGGTCGGGATGCGCCCGGATCAGCGCCAGCTGGACGTCGGGTTCGGCGCTCTGGATCGCGGCCATCAGCGCTGCGTGCAACTGGTTGATGCCGGCGAACGGCCGCTTGGCGGCGAGTTGCTCGGCGATCCACGGCGAATATTCGACGACATTGCCGAGCGCCGCAACGAAATCGGCTTGGCTTGCGGCATTGAGGTCGGCGAGCGAGATCTGCGACATCGTCCTCAACCGATTTCGAACGCAGTGGCCGCGAGATGCGCATGCTTGTCGTGCCAGTGCTGGGCGATCTGCAATCGCGTCGGCACCCAGACGCGCTCGTGCTTGCCGATATAATCGAGGAAGCGCATCAGGCCCGCAGCGCGGCCGGGTCGCCCGGCGAGACGGCAATGCAGGCCGACCGACATCATCTTCGGCGCCGTTTCGCCTTCCGCATAGAGCACGTCGAAGGTGTCCTTCAGATAGGTGAAGAATTGCTCGCCCTCGGCAAAGCCTTGCGGGTTGATGAAGCGCATGTCGTTGGCGTCTAGCGTATAGGGAATGATGAGCTGCTTGCCGCCCGCACCCTTGACCCAATAGGGCAGATCGTCGGCATAGGAGTCGCAGAGATAGAGGAAACCGCCCTCCTCCATCAGCAGACGGTTGGTGTTGATCGAGGAGCGCCCGGTGTACCAGCCGAACGGTCGCGATCCGGTGGCCTCAGTGTGGACACGGATCGCTTCTGCGATCTCGGCGCGCTCCTGCGCCTCGGTCATGTCCTTGTGCTCGATCCATTTCAGGCTGTGGCTGGCGATATCCCAGCCCGCCTCCTTCATGGCGGCGACGATCTCGGGGTTGCGCTTCAGCGCGGTGGCGACACCGAACACGGTGGTCGGCCAATTGCGTGCGGTGAACATCCGCCACAGCCGCCAGAAGCCGGCGCGCGAGCCATATTCGAACATCGATTCGATATTGGCGTGGCGCTGGCCCGGCCAGGGCTGCGCGCCGAGCACGTCGGACAGGAACGCTTCCGAGGCGCGGTCGCCGTGCAGGATGTTGTTCTCGCCGCCTTCTTCGAAATTGACGACGAACTGCACCGCGACCCGCGCATCGCCGGGCCACTCGGGGTGCGGCGGGTTGCGGCCGTAACCGCGGAGATCGCGCGGGTAGCGTGTGTCAGTCACTCAGACTTCCTCGAAGCGGATCGGCAGCGCGCCCTTCCACAATACGCTCTTGCCCAGCGTCGCCAGATTCTCCAGGCCCGAGGTCAGCGTGATGAAGTGGTTGCCGGCAAGCTGGCCCATCTTGCTGGCGAAGTGAACGCCGCCATAGGCCAGCAGGATCTCGGTCTCGCTGATGCCGCCGGGATAGAGGATGATCTGGCCCGGCGCGGGATAGCTGGTGTGGTTCTCGTAGCCGACGCCGAAATCGAGATCGCCGAGCGGCATCCACACGCCCTCGCCGCTCCAGCGCACATGGATGATGTGGCTTTCGAACGGCAGTGCCTTGCGAAAGGCGGCGACGGTCTTGGGTGCCAGTTGCTCCTCGAAACGGGCATCGAAGGTGAAGTCGCCGGCACGGATAACGAGTTTGCTCATCTCATCTCTCTGGATCGGGGGCGGTGGCCCCACGGATAATTTTCAAGCAAAGAGCACTCCCGACAGTTTCGCGCAAGGGGCGCGGAGCATCACCTGCGGTCGTAGGACCAGCCGAAAATGCCGCTCCGCCGCGTCTCCGGTTCCGGCTCGGCGGCCGGCGGAGGGGCTTCCTTCAGTTCCGCCCGCGGCGGCGGGGGCGGTGCCGGCAGGGTCTCGCATTTCATGGAGTAGACCAGCCTGCCGTCCGCGGTACGCCCGATCGGGGCACAGGGATCGGGATGTCCGGCCGCGGTCTTCGGCGCCAACTTGACTTGCGCGGCCGCCGGTGACGCCAGCAGCAGCAGGACCAGCAGATATCTCGACATCATTGTCGCCTGAAAGCTCAGTTGGCCCATTGAACCGGATTGGAGCGTGCAAGTCCATCGGCGCCGGAGGGCGCGATTGCCGAATATTTAGCCGTGTCCCGGACACGCCGCAGCGCCTTCTTGCCGCTGCTGCGCAGAGCTCGGATCCAGATGGCGACACGGTACGACGCGGATGGATGGGCCCCGGCTCTGCAGCGCACCGCCCGGACGATGCTTCGCATCGCCGGCAGCGCTGCGCTGCGTCCGGGGCATGAGAGCGGAGTGTGGCGCGCGCTCTCCACATGATTGCGATGTCCAGTGCAGATCCCATCAGCGCTGCCGTAGGGTGGACAAAGGCGCATAGCGCCGTGCCCACGATCTCCCTGCATAAGCAACAAGGCGTGGGCACGCTGCGCTTTGCCCACCCTACGAGATCGAGATTGTGGCACGCAGCTCAAGTCGCAGACACGCCTTCGCGTCCTCGCGGCGCATTCGCCCGAGCTTTGCTTCGTCTCGCTACCCTCTCATCCAAGAGGGCGCAGGGAAGACCGGGTGCTGGCTCGCACCCGCGGTCCGCTGCGCGAAAAGCGCACGCAGAAAGAACCGCACAGCAGCATACAGGCGGTGCCGATCACTCGGCCTTCCCTGCGCAGTGGTTGGACGGCTTATGCCGTGATCTCCCGGGAGCCGAACTTTCCTTCTGGCCTCCCTCGCCCCGCGAATTGGATGATGCAGTCTGCCCGGTTGGGCTCGCTCGCACCTCCGCGGAAGCTTGACCGTAGCAACGACGGCCAGGACCACACGGTTTTGCCGTACGCACGGCCCGCCATTTCGCCGCAGTTTTTCCAGCCCTGTCGACGGAGCCGGAAACTTGCAGACGAGACGAAGCCTAGCAGCGCCGCTCATCCGCACGAAGCCTCGGGCTCACAGGGGCTACCCGCCCTGCCCGCGCCTCTCGTGCCGACGCTGCCGCGTCCACCGCAAGCCCGGCTCGCGATGCGTGACGACACATGATCGCCCCTCTTGGTGAGCCGGGATGGACGACACATACGCCGAAACCGAATTTCGGTAAAGTGGAATATTTTCGGCGACGAGGATTGACAGAGGGCGACACAGGCAGGGTCCCGTAGCCCGGATGAGCGGAGCGACATCCGGGTTTCCACAAGCACTGTCCCGGGTATCGCTGCGCTCACCCGGGCTACGAGAGCACCGACGCATCAAAAAAGGGGCGGCGCAAAGCACCGCCCTTTTCGCGCAACCCATTCCGGGCCGCGTTGAAAACAGCCGCTCAGTAGCCCGGATCGTAATAGAACGGACTGCCGCCGCCGTAATAGCCTTGACCGCCGTAATAGCCCTGACCGCCGTAGTAGGGACGCGAACCATAATAGCGGTTCTCGTAGTAGTCGCGGCGCCGCTGCTCGGCGATCACCCCGCCGATGATCCCCGCCGCGGCGCCCATGAAGGCGAGGCCAGCGGCGTTCGACCCGCGCCGATAATAGTGGCGACGACGGGCCGCGCTGAAATCGGTGACGTCGGATGAGCCCTGCCCTGCCGTGACGGGCTTCGCTGACACCGCCCCGGGGGACGCCGCAGCCGAGGGCGATGCGGAAGTTGCCACCAATGCCAGGCTTGCGAACGCGGCCAGCACCATGTTGCGGCCGGCTGCGGAAATCATGGGTCTCACAGTCATTTTGACCTTCCTATAATCTTGCCGATGCTCTTGCCAAACGTAGGGATCTGCAAACCGGATTCAATGCGCAAACCGTTGAGATGGTTTCATGTTCGCGGCAATCTGCCACGCTTTGAACGATTGTAAACCGAACGACCAACTCGCAGCTTGAACCATCGAACCTGAGCGGATAATGAACAGCCGCGCCGTTTTTCGGTCGCCGTAAGCGTTTCACGTGAACCAACGCATCAACCGACGCCGTCGGATCGATGCCATTTGCAGGGTTCAACGTGATCGACGCGTCCTTTTCCAAGAGAAATCAGATGATTGTGGTTCGCAAACTGCCGGCGCGATATGCGCCGATCGTGATGCCGTTCGTGCTGTCCATCCTCATGACGGCCGTGGTGTCGGTCATTTCGACGCTCCGGAGCTTAGGGGCGACGCCGGCATTCCTCGCGACCTGGCCGGGCGCCTGGGCGCTGTCCTGGCTGGTCGCCTTTCCGACGCTGCTGCTGGTGCTGCCGATGGTGCGGCGGATCGTGACGCTCCTCGTCGCGGCCCCGCCCCAACCAGGCCGATAGCCAGGAGCGAGCGCCTACGACAGCGCCCCGAGCACGCCGCGCGTCGCCTTGTCGATCTCCTCGACATAGCGGCGGCGGGCGAAGTTTTCGGTGAGGAAGCCGACCACCTTGCGGCTGTCGGTGGAATCCACCACCGCCAGCATCTCGGCTTCGGCCTCGTCGAACACCGCCATCGCCGACTTCACGTTCATTTCCGGGATCAGCACGATGTCGATCAGGCGGGCAAGCTCGATCACCTGGATGTCGTCGGCGATGGTGTCGAGGTCGCTGGAGAACAGGTCCGGCAGCAGGACCAGGCCTACATATTCGTCGGAATTGTTGACGATGACGATACCGGGCCGCGATCCCAGCGCGAACTCGCTGCGGACGGCGGCGATCGTCGTGGTCGAGGGCACCTTGCCGACGTCGGAGCGCATCAGCCGCTCGACGGTGAGATTGCGCAGCCAGCCGACGTCATTGGCGCTGCGGATGGTCTCGCCGCGCAGATGCAGGCGCCAGGTCGAGAAGGAGTGGCCGAACATGAAGCGGACGCAGATCGAGGTGACGATGCAGCCGGCCAGCACCACGGCGGTGACGTCGACATTGCGGGTCATCTCGAGCACCAGGAACGACATGGTCAGGGGGCCGCCGACGATGGCGACACCGAGCGTCGCCATGCCCGTCAGCATTGCCACCAGCGGATCGATCGCGAAGTTCGGGCTGATCAAGAGCAGCACCGCGGCAAAGAACTTTCCGATCAGGCTGCCGACGAACAGCGAGGCGAAGAACAGGCCGCCGCGGAAGCCGGAGGCCAGCGAGACCAGGCAGGCCGTCACCTTCAGGGCGATGATCAGCGCGATCAGGCCGATCGTCATGTCGTGAAAGAGATCGAGCACCATGGCGCCATGGCCGGCCGCCAGCACCTGCGGCGTCACGATGGCGAAGCCGCCGACGATGAGGCCCCCGATCACCGGCCGGAGCCAGATCGGCAGCCAGGCGAACAGGCGCTCGAACATCGGCGAGGAGCGCATCACGGCGATGCCGACGCCGCTGGTGATGAGCGCAAGCCCGATCAGGGCCAGATATTGCTCGACGCCGACCGCGCTGACCTTGGGTATCTCCAGCGAATATGGCGCGCCGCCGAGCCATTGCGCGGTCAGGGCGCCGGCGAGCGAGGCCGCCAGGATCGGTGCCGCGCTGCCGACCGAATAGACGCCGACGATCAACTCACAGGCATAGAAGGCACCGGTGATCGGCGCGCCGAACGCCGCCGCGATCGCAGCCGCAGCGCCGCAGCCGACCATCAGGCGCAGATCGTTGCGGCGCAGATTGAAGAACTTGCCGAACAGCGAGGCGATCCCCGAGCCGATCTGGGTATAGCCAGCCTCGAGGCCGACCGAGGCGCCGCAGCCGTTGGAGATCAGCGTCTGGCTCGACACGATGACGCTGTCCCGCATCGACAGATTGCCGCCGCGCAGCGCGTTCGCCTCGATCGGATCGACCGCGTTCGAAATCTTCATCCGACGCCGCGACCACTCCATGATGCCGAGCGAAAGCCCACCCAGCGCCGGCGCGATCAGTGCCGCCCACGGGCTGACGCTCGCGTGGGCCGACAAATGGACATCGACGGGAATTCCATAGATCACCACGTGCGCGATCTGCGCGATATGCGCCATCAGCGTCACCACCGCGCCGGCCAGCGTACCGATCACCAGCGACAGCGGGATCAGGTAGAACTCGTTGCTGCGCAAGAGGGCACGCAGCCGAACCATAGTGCGGTTCGTCCCCTTGCGATCCACGAGATGCCTGATCCGCACGAACACCTTCTGTCCGCCCTACCCTTCCGACAGGCCGTAGCCGGCCATGCGCTGGCGGACCCGCTCGATCTCGGCACTGGCGAGCAGCGGCGGCTGTCCGATCTGGAGGCAGCCGTGATATTGCCGTGCCAGCGTTTCGACCTCGACGGCGAGCCACATCGCCTTGTCCAGCGTCTTGCCGATCGCGATCATGCCGTGATGGTCCAGCAGGCAGGCAAGCCGTCCCTCCAGCGCCCGCACCGCATGTTCGGACAGATCCACGGTTCCGAACGTCGCATAGGGCGCGCAGCGGATGCTGTCGCCGCCGGCCGCCGCGATCATGTAGTGCACCGGCGGAATCTCCATGCCCATGATCGCCAGGATGGTGCAATAGGTCGGATGGGCGTGCACGACGGCGTTGACGTCATCCCGCGACTTCAGGATGTCGCGATGGAAGCGCCACTCGCTCGACGGCTTCTGATCGGGCGCATGTGTGCCGTCCATGGCCATGAAGACGATCTGGTCCGGCGTCATGGCCTCATAGGGCACGCTGGTCGGCGTGACCAGGAGCCCGTCCACATGCCGGACAGAGATGTTGCCCGAGGTGCCCTGATTGATGCCGAGCGCGTTCATGCGCCGGCAGGCGTCGATGATGGCCTGTCTCTTGGCGAGCTCTTCCGCTGTCGTCGACATCCCGATTTCCTGACGATGGGCTTGTTAGACCGGGAGTACGTCAAAGCAATATGGCAGTGCAAGCGAAAGCGGCCCGGATCCGGTGCCACCTTGTCGCCCCTCCCGCCAAACCACGAAATCGACGGCAAAATCAACGAATTCACGGATTGTCGCAGCCCTATGGCAGACTGGTCCTGACCGCCGCAATCCCGTTGATCACGAACTGCACGGAATAGGCGGCGAGCAGCATGCCGAGGACGCGCGACAGCACCGCATTTCCGGTGCGTCCGAGGGTCTTCGCGATCAGGTGAGCCGAGACGAAGCACAGCATGCAGAGCAGGCAGACCGAGAGCACGACTGCGATGATGACCGCCAGCCTCGCCCCATAGCCGGCATCGCCCGAAAGCAGCAGCGTGGTCGCAATCGCACCGGGGCCGGCCATCATGGGGATGGCCAGGGGAAACACCGCGACATCGGAGGCGTGCTCGGACGTCGCCTTGTCGGCCTCGCGGGCCTCGCGATGCGGACGATCGCCGAAGATCATCTGGTACGACACGCCGAACAGCAGCAGCCCGCCGGCGATCTGGAAGGCGGGGACGCCGATCCCGAGCTGGCGCAGCAGCCAGTTTCCGACCAGCGCAATCACCACCAGGATCGAGGCCGCGATCAGCGGCGCGCGCAACGCGATAGTTCGTTTGACCTTGTCGGGCATGCCCCCGGTCGCGGCCAGGAAGGCCGGCGCAAGGCCGACCGGATCGACCACCAGCAGCAGCGTCACGAAGGCGGACAGGGCGAAGTCGAGCATGTGTCGGTGCGGTCCTTGGAGGCTGGAACGATGGCTGCCGGCCTGACTTAGCCCAGCAAAGCCGCTTTGGAAATCACTGGAGGCGACAATGAGCGACAGTGGAATCGGAATGCTTCTCGGCCAGCTCTCGGCCAACCTGCTCTGGCTCTGGTTCATCGGAGCCTTCGTGCTCGGCGGGGTCCTCGTCTATGGCGTGATGAAGGCCGGCCACCTCAAGCGCAGCGAGCGGGCGCAGCTCGATCGCAACACCGAGGCCCGACAGCGCCAGGAAGATCCCTACAAGCGCCCGACCTGAACGGTCGCCGCGCGCGCCGGTTGCAGTTTGGAACTTTCGTTCTCCAACCGGCTTTGATCGCCTGAGGATTGGGGAAGGAGATGCCTTCCCGTGTCACCTCAAGAGGAGGACATATGGCTAAACGAGCGAAGAAACGCGCACCCAAGAAGACCGCAGCGCGCCGACCGCGTCAGGCGCCGAAAATGCTCAGCGACCTGTTTCTGGAAACGCTGAAGGACATCTATTTCGCCGAGAACAAGATCATCAAGACGCTGCCGAAGATGGCCAAGGCCGCAAACTCGAAAGAACTCGCGGCCGCTTTCAACAAGCACCTGCGTGAGACCCAGGGCCAGGTCAAGCGTCTGGACCAGATCTTCAAGATGCTGGGCAAGCCTGCACGCGGCAAGCCCTGCGAAGCCATCAACGGCATTACCGACGAGGGCGCCGAGATCATGAAGGAGTTCAAGGGCGCACCGGCGCTCGATGCCGGTCTGCTCGCGGCCGCGCAGGCGGTCGAGCACTACGAGATCTCCCGCTATGGCACCTTGCGCACCTGGGCCGAGGAGCTCGGCATGCAGGACGCAGCAAGGCTGCTTCAGGCGACGCTGGAGGAAGAAGAGGCGACCGATCATACGCTGACCGAGCTGGCGACCTCGGTGATCAACCTCGAGGCAGAAGAAGATTACCGCGCCGCGGCCTGATGCGGTGCCCGCTCCATGACAGAACGCCGCGGCCAAAGCCGCGGCGTTTGCTTTTTGGGCCAAAGCCGCGGCGTTTGCTTTTGCGATCGCACGACGGCGCATGGCACGTCAGCGCCACTGCACTGGATTTCCCGGGAACCAGCCCCATATGCAGGCTTTCCCACCCCTGAGCCCGCATCATGCAACCGAAAAATCCCCTCGACTGGATGCTGTCCGAAGCCCTGGACCAGTTGACGCGCGCCGAGCGGCTGCGCCAGCAGTTCGGCCGCCAGGAAGCCTGCTGGGAGCCGCCGATCGATGTGCTCGAAACCGAGCACGAGTTGCTGATCCTGGTCGCGCTTCCCGGCGTCAATCCGGACAATGTCGAGACGGTCATTCATGACGGCGTGCTCGTCGTCTCCGGCCAGCGCACGCTTCCGCCGGAGCTTCGCAACGCCCGCATCCACCGGCTCGAACTGCCGCAGGGGCGTTTTGAGCGCCGCATTGCGCTTCCACTCGGCCGCTACGCCATCAGCCGCTTCGTGATGGACGGCTGCGTCGCGCTACGCCTCGCCAAATCCTGAGGTCGATCATGGCCACCGAACAGATGAACAACGAACAGACCAATAACGACGTGAAGATCCCCGACGACGCGCTGATCATCATCGCGGTACGCGACATGGTGCTGTTTCCCGGCGCGATCGGGCCGATCGCGATCGCGCGGCCGAAATCGATCGCGGCGGCGCAGCAGGCGCTGCGCGAGCAGCGGCCGATCGGCATCGTCCTGCAGCGCAATCCCGAAGTCGACGATCCCACGCCGGACGATCTCTATCGGGTCGCGACCATCGCCAACATCGTGCGCTACATCACCGCGCCCGACGGCACCCATCACATCGTCTGCCAGGGCGTGCAGCGCGCGCGCATCCTCGACTTCCTGCCGGGGACGCCGTTCCCGGCCGCGCGGATCCAGCAGATTCCGGAGCCGACCACCACTTCGCCGGAGATCGAGGCGCGCGCGCTGAATCTGCAGCGCCAGGCGATCGAGGCGATCGAGCTGTTGCCGCAGGCGCCGCCTGAGCTCGCCGCGATGTTCCAGGGCACCACCGCGCCCGGCGCGCTGGCGGATCTGGCGACCTCGTTCATGGACATCAAGCCGCTGGACAAGCAGGAGGTCTTGGAGACCATCGACCTCGCCTTGCGCGTCGAGAAGGTGTCCAAGCATCTGGCCGAGCGGCTGGAGGTGCTGCGCATCAGCAATGAGATCGGCCAGAAGACTCGCGCCAGCTTCGACGAGCGACAGCGCGAGGCGATCCTGCGCGAGCAGATGGCAACCATCCAGCGCCAGCTCGGCGAAGGCGACGGCAAGGCGGCCGAGGTCGCCGAGCTGACGTCTGCCATCGCCAAGGCCAACATGCCGCCGGAGGCGGACGCGCACGCCAAGAAGGAGCTGCGCCGCTACGAGCGCATGCCGGAGGCCGCCGGCGAAGCCGGCATGGTCCGCACCTATCTCGACTGGCTGATCGAGCTGCCCTGGGCGCTGCCCGCGGAGAAGCCGATCGACATCAAGGAGGCGCGAGCCATCCTCGACGCTGATCATTTCGGCCTGGAGAAGATCAAGGGCCGGATCATCGAATATCTGGCGGTGCGCAAGCTCGCCCCGCAGGGCAAGGCGCCGATCCTGTGCTTCGTCGGCCCGCCCGGCGTCGGCAAGACCTCGCTCGGCCAGTCCATCGCGCGTGCGATGGACCGCCCCTTCGTGCGCGTCAGCCTTGGCGGCGTGCATGACGAGGCCGAGATCCGCGGTCACCGCCGCACCTATATCGGTGCGCTGCCCGGCAACATCATCCAGGGCATCAAGAAGGCTGGCAGCCGCAACTGCGTCATGATGCTGGACGAGATCGACAAGATGGGTCGTGGCGTGCAGGGCGATCCGTCAGCCGCCATGCTGGAGGTGCTCGACCCCGAGCAGAACGGGACGTTCCGGGACAATTACCTGGGCGTGCCCTTCGACCTGTCGCGGGTGGTGTTCATCGCGACCGCCAACATGCTGGACCAGATCCCGGGTCCGCTGCTGGACCGCATGGAGCTGATCAGCCTCGCCGGCTACACCGAAGAGGAGAAGCTGGAGATCGCGAAGCGCTATCTGGTGCGGCGGCAGCTCGAGGCCAACGGTCTTTCGGCCGAGCAGGCCGAGATCGAGCCGGAGGCGCTGAAGCTGGTGGTCAAGGGCTACACCCGCGAAGCCGGCGTGCGTAACCTCGAGCGCGAGATCGGCAAGCTGTTCCGGCATGCCGCGGTGCAGGTCGCCGAGGGCACGGCCACGAAGGTCGTGGTGGGGGCGAAGGACATCGCCACCGTGCTCGGCCAGCCGCGCTTCGAAGGCGAGATCGCGCAGCGCACCAGCATTCCGGGCGTGGCCACCGGCCTTGCCTGGACGCCTGTTGGCGGCGACATCCTGTTCATCGAGGCGTCGCGTGTGCCCGGCCGGGGCGGCATGATCCTGACCGGCCAGCTCGGCGAGGTCATGCGCGAGAGCGTGCAGGCTGCGCTGACGCTGGTGAAGAGCAAGGCCACGCAGCTCGGCATCGATCAGTCGGTGTTCGAGAAGAGCGACATCCACGTTCACGTTCCGGCGGGCGCAACCCCGAAGGACGGACCGAGCGCGGGCGTTGCGATGTTCACGGCGCTGACGTCCCTGCTCACCAACCGCACGGTGCGCAGCGACACCGCCATGACCGGCGAGATCTCGCTGCGCGGCCTGGTGCTGCCGGTCGGCGGCATCAAGGAGAAGGTGGTGGCGGCCGCGGCGGCGGGCCTGAAGCGGGTGATGCTGCCGGCGCGCAACAAGCGGGACTATGACGACATCCCGAAGAGCGCGCGGGACAGCCTCGAATTCATCTGGCTGGAGCGCGTCGACGAAGCCATCGCCGCGGCGCTCGAGCCGGCCGAGGTCAAGGTCGAAGCGGCGGAGTGAAGGCCATGAAGAAACTACTGGAGAAAGCGAAGAGATCGCGGACAACGCAGCGGCTGCGCCAGTTGCTCGATCGCGTGATCGACCGGGTTCGCGATGGGATGCCGGCGCCAGGACTAGGTTCATGGCCGCAGCTTCAACCCATTCCGGTCCGGGTGAAGCGCCGCAAGGGTTGAGCCCTCCGTCTCAGGCCCTCGCGGCTGCCCCAATCAAAAGGCCCCCTCCGACCGAGGGGGCCTTTGCGTTGTTAGCCCACGGCGTCCTTGGCCGCCTTGACCGGGCGGGCGCGGACGATCTTGCGGGCCGGCTTGGCCTTGAACATCATCTCTTCACCCGTGAACGGGTTGGTGCCCTTGCGCGCCTTGGTCGCGGGCTTCTTGATGACCACGAACTTGGCGAAGCCCGGCACCAGGAACAGGCCGTTCTTCTTGAGCTCCTTGTGACCGACGTCGGTCAGCGTCTCCATGACGTTCTTGACGTCGCGCTTGGAAAGCTCGGTGGCGGTCGCAATCTTTTCGATCAACTGCGATTTGGACATTTGGGTTGGCATCGTGTCTCCTCTGATTCGTTGCCGGTTGCATATTAGACCAACCGGCGAAGGCCTATAGCCTTCTGCACAGTTTTGTCGCGGTTTTACGGGCTTTTTTGGCCCTCAGCGGCAAAAAACCCTGCTTTTTAGCTACTTCCGGAGCGGGAGAAGCCTCGGGCAGCGGATTTTACCTTGTTTCAAAGGCCCGCACGCAACCTTGCTAAAGCTGATTCGCCGCTTTCGACAAGCGACGAGGTGCCTCTTTGTGCGCGGAGAAGCGCGTTTCGCCCTAGAAAATAAGGCTAGATCGTCGCGTTGTGGCGTCTCACCTGCTCCCTCACCCTATTCCCACAGGGGGCGCGGCGAGCTTCGCCCGCGCTAGATACGCTCGATGATGATGGCCGGAGCCATGCCGCCCGCGGCGCACATGGTGACGAGACCACGCTTGAGGTCGCGCCGTTCGAGCTCGTCGAGCACGGTGCCGATCAGGATCGAGCCGGTGGCACCGATGGGATGGCCGAGCGCGATCGAGCCGCCATTGACGTTGACCCTGGCGCGATCGAGCTTGAGGTCGCGGATATATTTTTCCGCAACCACTGCAAACGCCTCATTGATCTCGAACAGGTCTATGTCGTCGACGGTCAGGCCGGCCTTCGCCAGCACCTTGCGCGTGGCCGGCACCGGCGCGTTCAGCATCAGGGTCGGCGAGTCCCCCATGTTCGCCATCGCGACGACACGGGCGCGGGCTTTAAGGCCATGCGCCCTGGCGTAGGCGGGCGAGGCCAAGAGGATCGCGGCGGCGCCGTCGACGACGCCGGACGAATTGCCGGCGTGATGCATGAAGTCGATCTCGAGATCAGGATATTTCTGCAGGATCAGGCCGCGATAGGTCGTGCCCTTGTCGTCGAGCGCGTAGTCGGCGATCGCGGGGAAGGCCGGCTTCAGGCTGCCGAGGCCCTCCATCGTCGTCTGCGGCCGCGGATATTCTTCGTGGTCGAGCGCGAGGCTGCCGTCTTCGCGATGGACCGGTACGAGGCTCTTGTTGAAGTGGCCGTTCGTGATCGCATGCGCTGCGCGCTTCTGGCTCTCCAGCCCGAGCGCGTCAACGTCCCTTCGCGTGATGCCTTCCATCGTCGCGATCGCATCCGCACAGACGCCCTGATGCGATTGCGGGTGCCGCGCGCGCAGGCGCAGATTGCCGCCGTCCATCATCATCGGGCCGCCGCCGCGGCGTCCTTCCATCGACATCATCTCGCAGCCGCCGGCAATGACGAGGTCTTCCGCGCCCGCCATGATCGAGGATGCCGCCATGTTGACGCTGGTGATGCCGCTTCCGCAGAACCGGTCGAGCGTCACGGCGCTGGCGCGCACGTCATAGCCGGCATCGAGCGCCGACATCCGCCCGAGATCGCCGCTTTGGGTCGCGACCTGCGCGCTGCAGCCCCAGACGATGTCGTCGACATCGGCGGTGTCGATGCCGGTGCGCGTCGCGAGCGCGCGCAGCACGGTGGCGCCGAGCTGCTGCGGATGAATTCCCGAAAGTGCGCCCTTGCCGGCCTTGCCGACGCCGCGCGGGGTCCGGCAGGCATCGATGATCAGCGCGTCAGCCATTGGCGTTGTCCTCTTGTTGTGGGTTGTTGAGGACGGTTCTGAATAAGGGGAAGAGGAGAGTCAATGCGCGGCTGCTGCACTCCCTCTCCCCGTTCTTACGGGGTCGGGACGAGCTACGCTCGCCCTGAGAGGGTTGGGGTGAGGGGCTGCCTCGGCAAAAACGGTAACAGACGGACTCGCGGAGGCTCCCCCTCACCCGGATTTTCCGCTCCGCGTAAAATCCGGCCTCTCCCCGCACGCGGGGAGAGGCGAAGACATCACGCCCCAGCCGCGTTCTTCGCGATCACGTTGCGGTAGAAGCTGGCGCTGAGCTTCGGCGTGCGGACCTGGGTGTCGAAATTGACGTGGTACAGCCCGAAACGCTTGTTGAGCCCATACACCCACTCGAAATTGTCCATCAGGCTCCAGAGGAAATAGCCGCGCACCGGCACGCCCTCGGCGGTCGCCCGCTGGAGCTGGGCGAGATAGTTGCGCAGGTACATGATGCGGTCGGTGTCGTAGATCTTGCCGTCCGGCGTGACGACGTCGTCGCCGGAGGCGCCGTTCTCGCTGATATAGATCGCATCCGTCTTCCAGATCTTTGCCGCCAGCTTCGGCACCCAATAGAGCGTCTCCGGCCCGACGCGCAGCCAGTCCGAGTTCATGTGCGGGAACGATTTCGGGATCGGCAGCGGCATGAAGCCCGCGCCCTGGTCGGAGGCCACCACATAGTTCTGCGGTGCGTAGATGTTGAGGCCGAGGAAATCGACCGGCGAGGAGATGATCTTCAGCTCCGCATCGGTGTATTTCGGTGCGTTGGGGCCGGCGAATTTCAGGAAGGCGTCGGTGTAGCGGCCCGTCATGATGACGTTGAGATAGCCGGCATTCATCTCGCGCAGCGCGATCTCGGCGGCACGAACGTTCTCCGGCGTGTCGATGGCGGGCGCGCAGGCATCGATGTTCTCGGCCGGCCCCACTCTGGTGCCGCGGCGGCCATGGGCGCGCACCGCCTGCACCGCGAGCCCGTGCGCGAGCGCGCTGTTGTGCCTGATCTGGTTGACCTCGGCTTGCGGCAGCGTCATGCCCGGTGCATCGATGCCGATGCCGTAACCGAAATAGACGAAGCGACCGCTCTCATTCAGCGTGAACACGTTTTTGACGCGATCGGTCAGATGCTCGGCGACATAGGCGGCGTAGTCGCCGAAGATCTTGCAGGTTTCCGTCGAGCGCCAGCCGCCGAAGCGATCCTGCAGCGATTGCGGCAGGTCCCAATGATAGAGCGTCAGCCACGGCTCAATGCCGTTCTTCAGGAGCTCGTCGATGAGACGGTTGTAGAAGTCGAGCCCCTTCGGATTGGGCTTGCCGTCGCCGTCTGGAAACAGCCGCGGCCAGGCCACCGAGAAGCGGTAGGCCTTGCAGCCGAGCGCCTTGATGAGCGCGATATCCTCCTTGTAGCGGTGATAGTGCTCATTGGCGCGGTCACCATTGGTGCCGTCCTCGATCTTGCCGGGGATGCGCACGAACTTGTCCCAGATCGAGGCCCCTCGCCCGTCCTCGTTGACCGCGCCCTCGACTTGATAGGACGAGGTCGCCGTGCCCCAGACAAAGCCCGCCGGGAAACCGCTGCCGCTGCGCGGCGGCGATGCCGGCCTGGCGTCGGCTGCCTCCAGAGGATTTGCCATTCCGGCCGCGGACAATCCCGCCAGCTTGGCAAACTGGCGACGCGAGACCTTGTCCGACATGGTAATGCTGCTCCAAGGGTGATGCTGCGGCACAATGGCGCGTCGCAGGCGGTTTGAGAAGCCGTGGGGTCGGGATTTGCAGATGCAGAATTGTGGCACACCGACCCACTGCAAAATTTACTTCAATTAACCTGCAAAACCCTCCGTTCTCCAGCAAGTTTTACGTCGCGCCATGTCGGTCAAGCGATGGAGACGGAAGATGAGCGAAGAGACAGACTTTGAGACGACCGGCATTGGACGCCGGGATGTTCTCCTTACGGCAGGGGCCATGCTGGCAGGAATGGCGGCAACCAACCCGGCGGCTGCAAATGCCCAAGGCGCTCCGCGCCCCGCTTCGGTTGCTCGCGATTCCGCGCCACTCGGCGCGCGGCTGCAAGGCGTTCAGCATTTCGGCGTGACCGTGCAAAACATGAATCGCGCCTTCGAGTTCTACACCGAAGTGCTCGGCGGCACCGAGATTTTCCGCGACGGAGATTTCCAGGGTGAACCGATCCACAACACGCTTTTGACCGATCAGGAAATCGAAGCGCGCGAACGCCATGTCAACCCGCGCACGATCGGGGTTCCCGATCTCAGGGGAGGCACACAACGCTTGGACGTACGCTTCGTCCAGTTCGACAACGTCGTGATCGAGCTTCTGCAGTATCGCGACGCTGGCCAGCCATCGGGCAGCGGCGACAGCTTCGCAGAATCGCGCGACCACATGAGCCCGGCGTTTCCGCGCTCCATGCACATCTGCTTCTATGTGAGGGATGATGTCGACTTCAACAAGTTCATCCACGACCTGGAGGCAGAATCGGCGCGCCGCGGCATGACCCAGGTGCGGGCCAATCGTGTGATCACCGTGACATCAGAACAGCAGCGCCGCGCCGCCCCGATGGAGGCGAACACCAATCGCATCACGCAGGGCCTCTCGGAAGGCTGGGAGCTGATTTATTGCAAGGGTCCAGAGGGAGAGCAGCTCGAGTTCGTCAAGGCTCTGGGTCCAGTGAAGAAGCGCTTCAGCGACGCGCTCGCCGCCCGCCAGCAGCGGGGCTAGAGCAATTATCGCAGAGAAGGACGATCTCCATGGTGTCACGGAAACGAATGATCCTGGCCCTCGTCGCCACAGCTTCACTGGCCGGCGCAGCATCAGCCACCGCTCAGGAACGCGACGGCGTTCGCTATCGGGCCATTCCCGATGGCGCCTATTCGGTCGTCGCCGAAGTCCGCGCCAAACCGGGCAAGGAACGCGCGCTTCGAGAGGCAACGCTGCCGCTTGTCGCGCTTGTCCGAAGCGATCCCAAGAACCTGGTCTACTTCTTCCAGGAGGACCGCGAAACACCAGGACGCTTCATCTTCTATGAGATCTTCGCAAGCCGCGACGACTTCGACGCCCACAATGCCATGCCCTACGTCCAGCAGTGGTTCGGCCGGCTCCCCGAGCTCGCCGAGGGGGGCGTCGTGGTCAGGCGGCTGGAGATACTCGGCCACAACGGAGGTTGAAGTCGCGCCTCGCCGTCGCAGCGAGCCCGCGGCGAGCGCTTGAACCTGATTGCTGAATTTACCTTCAGGACGAGCGGGCGATCTGCCGCCGGGCGATCGACCCCGCTCTGGGCTCGTCAAGAATCTCGCGTGCCCGGTCAAGTCCGGGCACACACTCTCGATCGCCGAGACGTCCCAACAGCTCCTTGAGCACGGCGTGCGCGACTGCCGCCCGTCCGGCCATCAACTCCAGTTCGGCGAGACCGACACTGGCATCGCATTCATGGAAATAGATACCTTGAGCGCGCGTCAACTCGATCGCGCCCCTGAACAGGCTCCTTGCGGTGCTCAGATCGCCCGGCCGATTCCGCGCCATCAGGATCCTTGCGAGGACGGGGTGATGCCGTCCAATGAGTCGGCCGTCCCGATCACCGAGACATTGTGTCATTGCCTGCTTTGCCGCAGCCTCCGCCCCATCCAGATCGCCCAGCCTGCGTCGCGTATCCGCGAGCTCAACCCAAAGGGTCGGATGAAGCGTCCCTGTCTTCAGGATGAATCTGTCCTGCAGATTGCGGGTAAGGCTGCGTTCTGCCGCTTCCAGGTCACGGGCTTCCTCGCGGATCAGAAGAGCCTGAAAGACATCGACCAGAACGCGCCATGGACGATAGAGGCTGGAAACAGCTTCGAGCTTCCGCAGATAGAGTCTGACACGTTGAAAATCGCCAGATGCAAGATGGGCCCAGATAGCTCCCTGCGCGAGCACGAAGTACAGGGTCGTCACGTGGCCCTGGCTTTCCGCTTGGCTGACGGTAGATGCCAGCAGAGACCGGGCCTGATCGGGATAACCCAAATAGAACTTCGTAAGCCCGAGCCCGACCTTGCAGGAGATGATCGAGTCGATGCCGCCGAAATAGAGCGAAACTCTCCGGGGAATCGCCGATCGGTCATTCAAGAACGCCTCGAACTTCTGGTGCGCCAGCGTCATATCGGAGGCCTCAAAGGCCTGGAAGGCGGACCAGCGCAGGAGAAGCCTCGACATCACGGCATCGTTCGATCTCCTGCATACCGCCGCGAACGCATCGATGTAGGGCGAGGCGGGACGCCTGGTCAGGAGCATGTTCTGGATGATGCCGTAGAGCGCCCGCATCTCCAGGAGATCGTCGCGCGCGATTTGTGCTGCGCGCCAGGCGTGTTCGTAGAGGCTCGCACCCTCAAGACCCGGTACATAGACCTGCGCCGCCGCGAGCGCGACCAGCACGCGAGATCTCACGGCGGGTCCGACATCGGGACTGCTGTCGGCAAAGCGCAACGCCAGCTCCAGATGAGGAACGCCTTGCGCGAGTGAGGTGAACTCGAGCCATAGACGTTCGGCTGCAAGAACCAGCGCTATTCCGAGGCCGGGCTTGACGGAAAACGCCCAATCGAGAGCGACGCGAACCTCGTCGATGTAACCACGCAGCTGTGCACTGTCCGCGACGGAATCGCAGGCGTCCCAATCCCTCCGCTCCAGCATGTCGAGGAAATAGCGCGCATGGCGCTCGTGCACCCGTTCCCGATCGTCTGTCGCGTCCGATGCCCGAGTGGCGTAGGCCCGCGTGGTCTCCAACAAGCGATATTCCAGCGGCGCGGCCCGATGATCGAGGCTCAGAAACGACTTGCTCGCTAATGCGGCAACCGCTTCGCGGACACCTCCCATGTCCAGATCGTCATCGCCTGCAACCGCAATTGCAGCACCGAGGGTGAAAGGCCCGGCAAAAATGGAGAGGCGCCCGAGCACCACCCGCTCCCTTTTGGGAAGAAGATTGTAGCTCCAGTCGATCGTTGCGGCGAGCGAGCGATGACGCGGAATTGCGGTCCGACGATCCACCCAGAGCAGGGAGAATCGTTCGTCGAGCCCGCGACGAACCTCTTCGATGCCGAGGACGTCGACCATCGACGCCGCGAGTTCGATCGCCAGGGGCATCCCGTCGAGGCGCCGGCAAACATCCGCGATCACGGCCGCGACGGTATCATCGATCGCGAAGTTTGGCGTTCTCTGGCAGACGGTTCGCGTGAACAATTCTGCCGATGAATAATCCTGAACGTTTCCGGCTGTCACCGGAACAGACGACGGCGGGGTTTCGAGCGGATCGAGACGCCAGACCAGTTCGCCTTCGATCCGCAGGGTTTCGCGGGTCGTCACCAGAATATGGACGTCGCGGGTGCCGCTGAGCACGCTTTCAACGAGGAGCGCGACGCTCTCGGTGACATGCTCGCAGGAATCCAGGACAAGCAACAGACGCCGGCCATGAAGGGCAAGCAGGACCTGATCGAGACTTGCAGCCATCTGAACCGGCAGATCAAGCGCGCCGGTGACGGCCGCATAGATCTGACTTCCGTCAGTGATGCGGTCGAGCTCGACAAGGCAGACTCCGTCGCAATAGGATTTCTCAAGCTCGCCCCCCACGGCAAGCGCGACGGTCGTCTTGCCGATGCCGCCGGGCCCAAGGATGGTGACGAGCCGGTCGTTCTGCAGAAGCTCGCTGATGTCGCCGATCACCGCCGCCCGGCCGATCGGCGCATGCATCGCGCCGGGCGCGCGCGATCGGCGCTTCGATGGGTGATAGACGCCGACGTCTCCGACGAAGCGGTAGCCGAAGGACGCCTCCGCGCGGATCAGGTCTCCGTATTCAAGCAGAGCCTTTCTCAGGCCGGAGATCTGAACCTTCAGGTTGTCCTCGGTCACGGTTCGCCCGGGCCATGCGCGATCGTAGAGCACGGCCCTTGAAACGAGCTCGCCCGGAGCTTCCAGCAGGGCGCCCAGAATCGCGGCCGCGCGCGAGCCGAGCCTGACGTGAGTCTCACCGTGCAACAGCAAGCGTCTGGCCAAGCTGAAACGAAACGGTCCAAACGTGATTTCCGGACCCGCCATCGCCTGCCCAGCCCTCAGCGCCCTGATGGTCGATCGGTCGGCAGTTCAGCGAAGGCACCGAGCGAGCGCTGACCTTCCGGCGGCAGCAACCCAACAACGTGTCGTGGGCGCAGAGAACGATTGATCCGAACCCTGGGAACCAGGATCGGACGACATTCGGATCGAAGCAGGATCATCGGTTCTGGCCAGTGCTCAGCCGGTACGAATATTCGGAGCTATCAGTCACTGGAGCGAAATTCTTCTCTATTGGCACGAATTAGGTCGCGCGATTTGTCGCAGACGCGAGACCTTGTCCGACATTGATGCTGCTCCCGAGATGATTGCTGCAACCGCACAATGGCGGGCGGCGAGGGGTTTGAGAAGCGAGGTTTCAGGGTAGCAGAATGCGGAATTGCGGTGTCAAACCCGTCGAACAACCGGACCTGCAATTGGGCTTCGCAGCCGAAAGGGCGTGGCCACATCCAGTATCGATATGCCTGAAGAGGCACGGAAAGGGCCACCCCGATCTACAGGCCGGCGTGTTCCGCGTCATGCCGCGTCCAGCGCCTTCAACTCGTCAGCCGCAGCGATGATCGCACCCCGAATCTTGACGAAATATTCCGCATCGATCCGCGACGCGAGCCAGTCCAGCTCGCCCGTATGGCCGTGCTCATTCACCTTGCGGACCACGCCTTCGCTGATCAGCACGTTGAGGCAGCGCCGGACGTTCGAGCGCGGGAGCCCGAGATATTTGGAAACGTCGGAAGCCGTACGCGGCGGTGCGCCGAGCTCGTCGCTCACGCGAATCATCATCGCGACCAGCAGCTCTTCAAACACCGCGCCGAGGTGCTTGCGAGGATAGCCGCTGCGCATCGCCACGAAGCACGTCACCAACAACCTGCCGACAATCGCCGATTGCTTCTCGCGCTTCGTCACTGCTGCGTCTGAATTGTTTGGGATTTCTCCGGCCATTTTCGCCACCATTGTCTTCGCTCGCGATTGTGTTTAGCTGGCGCATGCTTTGGTCGCAAATGAAGCTCTGTTAAGCTGGGAGCACATGGCTCATGCGTCGGCGTCTCAGACAGACTTTCGCGAACGAAACGGTCTTTACGGTTATTGTGACCTGTTTCGGGCTTTTGCCGGTCGCCGTATTGCTGGTCGCTCTCTTCGTTAGGTAATCCTCCAATCCTACTCTTCGGTAAGGCGCGGATCGGCAGACGCAATAGCGTCACTTTTCGGCGTCGGATGAATACCTTTCGGCGTCAGAGGGGCGGCTTTAGGGCCGACCTGCTCCGATTGCGCCGACCACGACCTGCATGAGCCACGCGATGCCGGCGTCTCTCATCGCCGCCTTGGTTGCGATCGCGCGGATCGCATCCGGTTTACGCGCAAAAGGCAGCTCGACGAACACCAAGCCGAAACGGCCGGCGTGGTGCTCCACCAATCGGCGCGGCAATGCTGCGATCAGATCAGATCCTGAAAGCTGGACGAGCGCCATCATGAAATTCGGGACGGTCAAGGCGATGCGGCGCTCGAGGCCCCGCTTTGCCAACATCTCATCGACAAAGCCGCGCGCCTCGCCGCTGAGAGACACCAGCAGGTGCTGTGAGTGCGAGAATGCAGCACGAGTTGGCGCTTTTGCGAGGGGATGTCCCTTGCGCATGGCCAGCACGAAATCCTCGTCGTAGAGCCTGCGCGCCTCGAATCGCGGCGATACCGTCGACAGCGGCAGCATTGCGACATCGAGCTCGCGTCTTTCGAGCATATCGAGGCTTTGGTGCCAGGGCTCCCCGATCGCGCCGCCGCGCGGCGCAGGCATCAGGTGGATCAGGGCGAGGTCGATATGGGGGGCCGCAGTCGCGATCGATCGCAGGAGCTGAACGGATGTCGAGACCAGTACGGCATCGGGGGCGCCAATCGTGAACCGGCGGCGGCTCTTCGCGGGGTCGAACGGTGCAGCCGAGCCGATCAGCTGTTCGATGCGCGCGATGATCTCGGTCACGGGCTCCTCGAGCTCCAAGGCCCGCGCCGTTGGAACGACGCCCTTGGGTGTCCGCAGAAACAGCGGATCGTTCAGCAGGAGACGGAGCCGGCCAAGCGCATGGCTGACAGCCGACGGCGTGAGGCTCAGCCGGCCCGCAGCACGCGCGACATGACGTTCTTCCAGAACCACACGGAAGAGCACGAGGAGATTCAGATCGATTCTGGATAGATCAATTTGGTTCAGCATGATGCTGAAATCATATCGCTGGATTCATCAAGTTCAAGGTCTCATGGATGGGTCGCTCGTCGTTCGATCAGGAGACCTGAAATGACCAAGAGACCGCCCGGTGTGAACAATTGGCCAGACCGGCAGGAGAAGATGTCGCGGCGCTCGATGATGGCCGCCACGGCTGCAATTCCGCTGTCCGTTCAGCTTTCAGGCGATGAGGCCGTCGCAAACGACGCGATAGCCAGCCTCGTCGAACGCGCTCGCGCGAAGAATGCCGCGTTCATGCGTGGCGACATGGATCGCTGGCTCCGGCTCGTCCGCATCGCGCCGGATTTCACGTTGATGCAGCCCTTCGGCGGGCCTGCCAGTCGCGGATTCGACGCGAGCCCCAAACGCCTGGCCGACCTGTCACGATACTTCAGGGAAGGCGAAACCGAGCTCGAAGTCTTGCAAACCTATGCATCGGACGCGCTCGTCGTTCTCGTCATGATCGAACACCAGCGGGCCGAAGTGGGCGGATTGCCGGCTCAAGACTGGTCGCTGCGCGTGACCGAGGTCTACCGCAAGGATGGCACGGATTGGCAACTCGTGCACCGTCATGCCGATCCGCTGGTCCGAAGCATCACCTTGCAACAAGCCGCGATACTTGCCCGGGGCTGGCTGGAGGACAAATGATGTCCCTCGCTTCGCTGGAGCCAGCCGGCCAGCTGGCTCGTGACGTCACGCATCGCGATCCAAAATTTTCAGCGCGAACGCTTCGGCAGCTTTGGCAGCTTGTCGGGATTGAATGCCGGGAACTGCTCGGCTCGTTCACTTGCCGGCGGCTGCTGTTCGGTCAGAATGAGCGTGCCCTTGAGGATCATTCCCGGCACTTGTTGGGCCGTCGCGGTGTAAGTCGCGATCTTGCCGGGGCAGTTTCCCTCGATGTCCAGGGTGAGTTCGTCTTCCACGCCGAAGACCGTTGCACGTCCGTCGGTGTGACGCTTCGTTGATACGGTGGCGGTGAAGCGATCTCCGTCGACCCGGCACGAGCCGTGATAAGTCATCAGGCTGTCACGGCCCCAGATCTGTCCGTCTGCGACATGGACGATCCCGGTGCCCTGGTCGATCGGCGTCTTGTACCACGCCGCATATGTGCCGTCCTTCAGCATGGGAGCAGTCTCCTAGACATTCCCACGCAACAATCCGCATGATTAGCGCTAAGAAACCGTTAATCACGCGGCCCGTGCCAATCCGGCCTTTCCTTGCGCAGCTCGGCTTCAAGCTCCTCGACGATGCCGTGAAGCAGGCACGCGGCAAGCGGATCCGTCACCTCCCGCTCCAAGCGCCGATAACGCGCGATCTGGCACTCCTGCTCCATCAATTGGCGCTCTGTCATCACACGGGCCCTCCGACGAACTGACGCGGAGACAGCCAGGCAGTTGCATTAAAATTTTCAGATCATTTGACATGGTTTCCGGTTGGTAAAGACGACGCAGCCGCGGGCCAACCTCGCAACGGCGGCCCTCCTCTAGGAGACCAGACGAAGCCAGACGTCTCTGCTTGCCAGCGTGCCGTTCGGCGTGGCGATCTCCATATCCACGACGTGGAGAGAGCCGGGCTCGTCTCCATAGATGTACCTGAGGTGCCACACGGGACCCAGGTCTGGTGAAATGACAAAATCGTCCAATCCGTCGGTGATATCCCGAACGGCCTCGCGATGCGTCAAAGGCCCAGAAAACATCGCATCGATCAGGTCGGCGAGGCTCATGCCCTCGACGAGCATAAGTCGCGCGACCTCGTCACCGTAGACGTGCCGAAGCGCTGAAACGATAGCAGCGACGGCATCCGGATTCTTCAACGCCACAGCAAAGCGAGCCTCCGAGCCCATCATGCCGGAGGCGGAATATTCTGCAAGCTCAGCGTGCGCTATCGCGGAACAGGAGCCGCTGGCTCCGGCCGCGGTGCTCGGAGCCGATGCTTCAGCCACTGGCCTTGCATACGGCACCCGCGCCTAGAACGTCACCCGCATCCCCGCGTAGAACGCGCGGGGCCTTGCCGGGCTCAGCGAGCGCGGGTCGGTAAACTCGGCGCCGCCGTTGGTGAAGTTGGGCAGGGCGTCACGGTCGAAGAACTGTCCGTAGGTCGCGTAGCGCTTGTCGAAGATGTTGTCGATCTTGCCGTAGAGCTGGATGTTCTTCGCCACCTGGTAGGAGGTGTGGAGGTTGAACACCGTATAGGACGGCAGCTTCGCGAACTGGTTCGACTCGTCGCCGACCAGGTATTGGCTGGAGACGAACAGCGCGTTGCCACCGACCTTCCAGACGTCAGTCACGGCATAGTCGATACCGACCTTGATGCGGTGGCGCGGAATCGCGGGAAGCTGGTTGCCGGGTGAGACCCGGATGGTCTCGGTGGCCGGATCGGCAAACGGGCTTTCGGAGCCCAGCTCGAGCGGGTCGAGGAAGCGCGCGTCGACAAACGCATAGCTCGCCTGGAACTGGAGCGTGGGCGACTTGATGTTGACTTCGGCCTCGAGGCCCTGCCGCCTGGTACGGCCAACATTGGAGAAATAGCCGAAGCCGGTCCGTCCGACCGCGGGTATCGCGACGATGTCGTCGTTATTGGTGGCGCGGAATCCGCCGATCTTCCAGCCGAGCGTGCCGATGTTCAGCTCCTTGGTGCCGCGCAGGCCGGCTTCGACGGTCCTGGATATGACCTGCTTCAATGGCGGATCGGAGACCAGAAACGCCGCGATGAGACAGGGGCGGGCTGGATCGGAGCAGCCGAGCTCGAGCGGCGTCGGCACGCGGTTGGCCTCGGAATAGCCGGCATAGGCGGTCAGCCCCGGCGTGATCTTGTACGTGCCCCCGATCACCGGATTGAAGCGGGTAAAGGTGTGATCGCCGTTGAGATCGGTTCCGAGCTGATCCTCCAGCGTGATGCGCGCCACGTTGAAACGGCCGCCGCCGGTGATGGCGAAGGCGTCCGTGACGTTGAACGTGTCCATCGCATACAGGCCGTTATATTGGTTGACGGTCCGCAGCGAGACCGGACCGGCAACTGTTTCCGGCTGACCGGTCGGCCCCAGGAAGAGGCCGCTGCCGCTGACGACGTAGTTTTCTCCGATCGAGCCGATCTCGGCGGTGGCGTTGTAGCGCGTCACGCTGGCATCGTAAGTCGCGCCCATCACGAAGCGATTGTCATGCCCGAACAGTTGATCGGTGTTGGTGGCTTGGCCTGACACACCGAAACTGGTCGAACGGATCGTGCTGCGGTCGATCTCGCCGAGGATGGTCCCCAACGGATACGGATTGACGAGCTGCGCGCCGTTGGTGCCATTCGCCGGCGTCGTATCGTCGCCGAAGCACAACAGCCCCAAGGCGGCGCATTCCTGCACGTCGGTCGGATTGCCGTCGACGAGCTTCTGCTCGTACCTGCGCACATGCGCGGTGCCTTCGAGCGTCCAGGTCGGCGTCGGATCGGCCTTTCCGGTCAGGTTGAGATAGCCGACGCGGTTGGAGGTGGTCTGCGGCGTGGTGTAGGTCGCGCCCCAATATTTGTCGAGCAGCTCGGCTGGAACGGTGGCGCTGGCGCCGAAATCGTTCTTGGCGACGCCCATATTGGCGTGGAATTCGCTGTCGCCGGCCTTGTAGCCGACGTCGCCGTAGAAGCGCCGCACGGTTGATTGCGAGAAATTGCGGAAACCGTTGTCGCGCAAGCCTTCGAGCGCGGCATAGACGCCGTAGTTCTTGTCGACCTGCTTGCCCCATTGCGCCGAGCCCTGGACGCGGCCGAATGAGCCGCCCATCACGTCGATCTCGGCGCCCTGATAGGTGAAGCCGTCCTTCATTTGCAGGTTGATGGCGCCGCCCAGCGCGTTGAGGCCGAAGGCGGGATTGTTGGTCACCAGCGTCACCGACCTGATCGCAGCGGTCGGGATCAGGTCCCAATTGACGGCGTCCGAGAAGGCTTCGTTGATGCGGACGCCGTTCTGGTACACCGCAAGGCCTTGCGGCGTGCCGGTCACGGGCGAAGCCACAAAGCCGCGAAATTCGACATCGGGCTGGAACGGATTGCCGGTGACCTCGGTGATGTTGACGCCGGCGATGTTGTCGCGCAGCGCGTCGGTGACGTTCAGCGAGCCGGTGCGCTTGATCTGGCTGGCATCGACGGCGTTGATCGCCGACGGGACCTTGTCGACATCGAGACCCCTGCCGGTGCCGGGCGCGGTCGGATAGACATAGATGCGCGTCCGGGGACTGGCGGACGAGGCCGCCCCGATATGCGCAACCGGCCGCACCGGCGCAGTACGCCTCGCCACCGACGGCGGCGGCGCCGCCACTTCGACCGGCGGCAGATTCTGGACGTTGGTCTCCTCGTCCTGCGCGGCGCCGGCGGGCCCCGCAAAAACCACCCCGGACACCAGACCGGTCGACACCGAGGCCATCAACAAACGACGCCTTAACGAAAGAACCTTGCCCATCCCCGCCTTCCCATCCGCGACCACCGGCTGTTTTGATTTTCGCCGATTGGTCGGAACAAGTGTATTCGGCAGTCGCAATCCCGCCAGCCACAAAAGGTCGGGCAATATCGGCTCCCGTTTTCCCGACCAAATCGGGAATTATTCCCGATCGCTTCGGGAGCGGTCAGGCGGCCGCGGTCGGAACCAGCGCTTCCACGGTCAATCCGCCGTCGCCGGAGACAACGTTGAGCGTGCCGCCCAGCGCCAGAATCCGCTCACGCATGCCGACGAGGCCGAAGCCGAGCTTCTGGCCCGGCTCCATGCCACGGCCATTGTCGCTGACCCGCACCCGCGCGCAAAAGCGACCGTCCTGCGCCATCTGCTGCGCCGGCTCGATGACGACATTGACCGAGGTCGCGCCGGCGTGGCGGAACACGTTGGTGAGCGCCTCCTGCACGATGCGATAGATGGTGAGATCGGCGGTCTCCCCGGTGACCCCCAGCGACGGCGAGATCACGGTCTCGATGGCGACATCGGGATGCGACTCCCGCCACAGCCGCGACAGCGATTCGAGCGCCTGGCGCAGCCCGAGCTCGGCAAGGCCGACGGGGCGGAGGCGCTCCAGCACGCGGCGGTTGAACTGCTGCAGCGCGTTGATCTGCTCCAGCATGGCGCTGCCATGCTTTCGCACCGCCTCCGCATTCGGGACGCGTCCATCCGCCTGCTTCGCCAGCGCGCCGGCATGCGCCCGCAGCGAGAACAGATACGGCCCGAACTCGTCGTGGAGCTCGCGCGCGATCTCCTTGCGCTCGATGTCCTGGAGCGACACCGCCCGCTCGGCGAGGCGCCGCTTGTCCTCGACCGCCTCACCGAGGGTTGCGGCAAGATGGTTGAGCTTGGTGCAGATTGCAGCGAGCTCGGGCGCACCGCCCGGTGCGACGCGGACCTCGTAATGTCCGCCTTCGAGCTTCCCCATTGCCTCGGCCAGAGACTGGAGCGGGGCCAGCGCCCGGCCGACCACTTTCATCATCAGGAAAAACAGCGCCAGCGCGATCGCCGTGCCGACCTCGAGCTGGGTCACGATGCCGTCCCAGATCTCCGCGATCTCGTCATCGGGATGCGAGGTGATCAGGAGCGAGCCGGGCTTGCCACGGATCGAGACCGGCACGCTCACCGCGGTCTGCTCGGGATGGACCATGCTGACGAACCAGGCCGGCGGCCCGCGCGTGTCGGCGTCAGTGTCAAGCCGGGGCGGCGTCTGCGCATTGCCGCCGGTGTCCCGAAGCGTGATGCTGACATGGCGCAGGCGGCTGAGATCGCGCGCGATCTGGTTCAGCCTCGCATCCGGATCGGGCGCCTCGTTGAGATCGGCAACGATCATCTCGATGAATTCGCGGGCGAGCCGGATCACGCTCTGGTCCTCGGCCTGCACGCGGGGACCTGCCTCCGCGACCTGGCGGCCGATATTGACCGCGAGCCCCAGCGCCAGCAGCAGTGCCAGCAGAAGGTTGATGCGCCCGCGCAAGGATAGATTTTGCCACATTGGTGTCGCCCGTGCCTCGCGAAGCCTCGCCCGCCGCTGTCCGATGACGTTGACAGCGGCGAAGCGGCGGATATCTAATCGGAAGCGTACAGCAATCCCGGCCGGGCGCGAAACAGGCCGGTGCTGTCACAAGGAAACGCCTATGCGCATTCTGATCGTCGACGATCATCCCATTGTCGCCTCCGGCTGCCGTGCCGTGCTGGCCGACGAGGGCGAGATCGAGATTCTGGAGGCCGCCGACGCCGAGGACGGCGAGTGCGTCTTCATCGTCGAGCGCCCCGACCTCTGCATCATCGACATCAACCTGCCGACCGTCTCCGGCTTCGAGCTCGCACGCCGCATCCTCGAGCGCGCGCCCGAGGCCCGCATCATCATGTTCAGCATGAACGACGATCCGGCCTTTGCCGCGCGCGCGATCGAGTGCGGCGCCAAGGGCTACGTCTCCAAGACCGGCGACCCCGACGACCTCGTCGAGGCGATCCGTGCCGTCGGCGGCGGCGGCACCTACCTGCCGAGCGCGATCGCGCGCAGCATCGCCTTCGCAGGACCGACGCTGGCGCAAAGCCCGCTGTCGAAGCTGAATGCGCGCGAGATGGAGATCCTGCGGCTGCTCAGCGCCGGCAAGAGCCTGTCCGAGATCGCCTGGCTGGTGCAATCGTCCTATAAGACGGTCGCCAACACCTCGTCCATCATGCGCCAGAAGCTCGGGGTGAAGACCTCGGTCGAGCTGGTGCGGCTGGCGATCGACAGCGGTGTTGCCTGACGCAGGCAGCTGCCACAAATTCGGTCACACAAGCGTTGCAATATTGATGTGGTGAGATGCCACGGAGTGAAGGCATGACGATTCAGACTGTCTCGACCAACAAATCCTACGGCGGCGTACAGGGCGTGTATCGCCATGCGAGCCAGGCGACCGGAACCGACATGGTGTTCTCGGTCTATGTTCCGCCCCATGCCGACGGCGCCAAGCTGCCGGTGGTCTGGTATCTGTCCGGGCTCACCTGCACCCATGCGAACGTCACCGAGAAGGGCGAATTCCGCAAAGGCTGCGCCGAGCTCGGCCTGATCTTCGTCGCGCCCGACACCTCACCGCGCGGCGCCGACGTGCCGGGTGACGCCAACAACGCCTATGATTTCGGCTTAGGGGCCGGCTTCTATGTCGACGCCACGCAGGAGCCGTTCGCGCGCAATTATCGGATGTGGAGCTATGTGACCGAGGAGCTGCCGAAGCTCGTGGCGGGAAATTTTCCCGTCGACGCCAAGCGGCAATCGATCATGGGCCATTCGATGGGCGGCCATGGCGCACTGACGGTGGCGCTGCGCAACCCGCACCGCTATCGCGCCGCGAGCGCGTTCGCGCCGATCGTGGCGCCCTCGCTCGTGCCCTGGGGCACCAAGGCGCTGACCGGCTATCTCGGACCGAACAAGGACGCCTGGCGCGGCCACGACACGGTGGCGCTGATCGAGGACGGCGCGAAGTTTTCCGGCTTCCTAGTCGACGTCGGCGAAGCCGATAATTTCCTGAAAGAACAGCTCAAGCCGGAGCTGCTCGAAGCCGCCTGCACCAAGGCGGGCATCCCGCTCACGCTGCGGCGGCAGGCGGGTTATGACCACAGCTATTATTTCATCTCGACCTTCATGGGCGATCATTTGCATTGGCATGCGGAGAAGCTGAAGGGGTGATCGGCTTTCTTCTCCCCTCGTGATGAGGGGTATCTCTCCGCGAGCGCAGTATCGTAGGGTAGGCAAAGCGAAGCGTGCCCACGATTTCTCTCGAATCATTGATTGATCGTTGGCACGGCGCAAGTGCGCCTTTGCCCACCCTACGATTCCCAATTCGGTGAGAGAATATCCTACTCCCGCTTGCCGTAATTCGGCGCCAATAGCCGGTTGCGGATCAGGTAGCTCATCGTGCGGGTCCAGGCTTCATCCGTGTTGCCGCGCATGTCGGCGCTGGCGGCGGCGATCATGTTGCCGGTCTTCACGTCGCGCAAATAGATGTTGAGATTGATGATCAGGTTCGAGACCTTCTGCACCATGCCGGTGATCTCGAGGTCAGCGCCCAATTCGCCCGCGAGCTTGAGATCGCAGCCGCCGCAGGCCTGTAAGTTGGCGTGACGGGCGGCATCCCTGACCGGCGCGATGTCGAGCACCTGGAACCTGCCGGACTCCGTCAATTCCTTGCGCAGTTGCTCGCTGATGAGCACGAGCCGTGCCTCTTCGGGCCTGGAGCCGTAGAACTCCCCGGGCAGGCTGGTGTCGATCAGCTCGAAATCGAACACGGCAAGCTTCGGTGGATCGGCGCGCGCGAGCGAAGGCGTCAACAACAAAGCGGCGATCATCATCAATGCTCGCATGATCGTGATTCCAGGCCTCGCGCGCGCAGGGACGAAATGCGGGGTTGCATGCCCCGACAAATCGGTCATGTTTGAAGCAGAGACAATTCTCCACCTGCGGTCAAGCCGGGGAGATCGTTCGGAGGAAACATGATCCGATGGTTGGTCGGCCTGATTGGCTTAGGTCTTGCTGCGACGAGCGCGCTCGCGGCGGAGCCTGCCCTGATCGGCGTCGGCTATCTCGGCCTCGCCGGCACCAGATCCACACTGTCGCTGGTCGAGCAGCCCGCGGAGAATGACGGCGTCGCCGGCGCGCGCCTCGCGATCGAGGACAACAACACCACCGGTAAATTCCTGGGCCAGCGGTTCGCGCTGGAAGAGCGCCGGATCAAGGAAGGCGAGGACGTCGTCCAGGCTGCGACCGCGCTCGCGGAGAAGAACGGCTTCATCATCACCGACCTGCCGGCCGACGCGCTGCTGAAAATCTCGGACGCCTTGCGCGACCGTGGCACGCTTCTGTTCAACGCAGGGGCGATCGACGAGCGGCTGCGCGAGGCCGATTGCCGTGCCAACGTGATCCACACCGCGCCGACACGGGCGATGCTGGCGGATGCGCTCGGGCAATATCTGGTCTGGAAAAAGTGGTCGCGCTGGCTGCTCGTGGTCGGCTCGCATGACGAGGACAAGCTGTTCGCGGACGCGCTCCGGCGCACCGCCACGCGGTTCGGCGCCAAGATCGTCCAGGAGAAAACCTTCGAGGACAAGGGCGGCGCGCGCCGCACCGATAGCGGCGTGACGCTGATCCAGCGCCAGATACCGGTGTTCACGCAAGGCGCGCCTGCCTATGACGTGCTGGTCGCCGCCGACGAGAGCGAGGTGTTCGGCGCCTACCTGCCCTACCGCACCTGGGATCCCCGCCCCGTCGCAGGCTCGGCCGGCCTCGTGCCGCGCAGCTGGGACGCCGCGCAGGACCAATGGGGCGCGATCCAGATGCAGAACCGCTTCATGAAGCTGAATTCGCGGCGCATGACCGCGCTCGACATGCAGGCCTGGACCGCGGCCCGCATGATCGGCGAGGCCACCTCGCGCACCAATTCCAGCGACGTCAAGAAGGTGACTGATTTCATCAAGGGCCCGGACTTCTCGGTCGCCGCCTTCAAGGGCACGCGATTGACCTTGCGCGACTGGAATCTGCAGCTGCGCCAGCCGATCCTGCTGGTCGATGGCCGCATGGTGGTGTCGGTCTCGCCGCAGGAGGGTTTTTTGCACCAGATCTCCGAGCTCGATACGCTCGGCTACGACCGCCCGGAGAGCAAATGCAAGCTGAAGTGAGAACGCAAATGTTGCGCATGTGGCGTGTTGGGCTCCTGTCCGGATTGGCGCTGGCGGCAGCGCCCGCGCATGCGTTCATCGCCTATGTCTCGAACGAGAAGAGCAATACGGTGACGGTGATCGACACCGACAGCTGGACGGTGACCAAGACCATCAAGGTTGGCCAGCGTCCGCGCGGCATCGATTTCACGCGCGACGGCAAGTTCGTGATGGTCGCCGTCGGCGACGACGACACCATCCAGGTGATCGACGCCAAGACGCAAGCCGTGGTGGACAGCCTGCCCTCCGGCCCCGATCCGGAATTGTTCGCCCAGGATGCCGCCGGCAAGATCCTCTATGTCGCCAACGAGAACGACAACACGGTGACCGTGATCGACCTCGAGAAGCGCGCCCGGCTCGGCGACATCCAGGTCGGCGTCGAGCCCGAGGGCATGACCATCAGCCCCGACGGCAAGACGCTGATCAACACGTCGGAAACGACCAACATGGCGCACTTCATCGACACGGCGTCGCGCCAGATCGTCGCCAACGTGCTGGTCGATGCGCGGCCACGCTTTGCCGAGTTCAAGCACGATGCTTCCGAAGTGTGGGTCTCCTCCGAGATCGGCGGCACGGTCTCGGTGATCGACCCGAAAAAGCATGAGGTGATTGGCAAGGTCACGTTCGAGATCCCGGGCCTGCGGAAAGAGGCGATCCAGCCAGTCGGCATCGGCATGACCAAGGACGACAAGACCGCCTTCGTCGCGCTCGGCCCCGCCAATCGCATCGCCGTCGTCGACGTCGCCTCGCGCAAGGTGACGAAATATCTGCTGGTCGGTCAGCGGGTCTGGCACATGGCGTTCACGCCCGACGAAAAATACCTGCTCACCACCAACGGCGTGTCGAACGACGTCTCCGTCATCGACGTCGCCGCGCAAAAGGTGATCAAGACGATTCAGGTGGGCGAACTGCCCTGGGGCATCACGATCGCGCCATGACCAGCCCTGCTCCGAGTCCCGAACCACAGGAGGCGCCGAAGCCCAACACGGCGGCGGTGCCGGCGCTGTCGATCGACGGCGTCAGTCATTCCTATGGGCAGCGGCGTGCGTTGATCGACGTTTCCTTCAACGTGCAGCCGGCGAGCTTTACCGCCCTGCTCGGCCTCAACGGCGCCGGAAAAAGCACGCTGTTCTCGCTGATCACGCGCCTGTTCGGCATCCAGAGCGGCCGGGTCGGCATTTTCGGCCATGACATCAGCGAAAGCCCCGGCGAGGCGCTGCGGCTACTCGGCGTCGTGTTCCAGCCGCGCACGCTCGATCTCGACCTGTCGCTGACGCAGAACCTGCTCTATCACGCTGCGCTCCACGGCATCAGCCGGAGCGAGGCCGCGGCACGCAGCGCCGAGCTGCTCGGCCGCATCGGGCTCGCTGACCGCGCCGGCAGCAAGGTGCGCGATCTCTCCGGTGGCCAGATGCGGAGACTGGAGATCGCGCGGGCGCTGCTGCACCGGCCGCGGCTGCTGTTACTGGATGAGCCGACCGTCGGCCTGGATGTCAAGGCGCGCGCCGACATCATCAGCCAGGTCCGCCAGCTCGTGACGGAGCAAGGAATCGGCGTGCTCTGGGCCACGCATCTGTTCGACGAGATCATGCCCAGTGACGACCTCGTGGTGCTGCACCAGGGCAAGGTGCTGGCGCAGGGGCCGATGAGCCGCGTCGTCACCGAGGCAGGCGCGCAGGATGTCAACACCGCCTTCATGCGCCTGACCGGCGCGCAAACCATGCCGGGAGGCGGCGCATGAGCAGCATCACCACGCGCGACGCTTCGCGCGGATTCTCGGTCCAGCAGTACCTGACCTGCCTTACCGGCATCGTCTGGCGCGAGGGGTTGCGCTTCCTGCATCAGCGCGAACGCTTCGTCTCGGCGCTAGTGCGGCCGCTGGTGTGGCTGTTCATCTTCGCCGCCGGCTTCCGCCAAGTGCTCGGCATCTCCATCATCCCGCCCTACGAGACCTACATCCTCTACGAGGTCTATATCGCGCCCGGGCTGATGGCGATGATCCAGCTCTTCAACGGCATGCAGTCCTCGCTCTCGATGGTCTACGACCGCGAGATGGGCAACATGCGCACGCTGCTGGTGAGCCCGCTGCCGCGCGGGTTCCTGCTGTTCTGCAAGCTGCTGGCGGGCACGGCGGTGTCGCTGCTCCAGGTCTATGCGTTCCTGCTGATCGCCTGGTTCTGGGACATCACCCCGCCGTCATCGGGCTATCTGACCGTGCTGCCGGCGCTGATCCTGTCCGGGCTGATGCTGGGCTCGCTCGGCATGCTGATCTCCTCCGGCATCAAGCAACTCGAGAACTTCGCCGGGGTGATGAATTTTGTCATTTTCCCGATGTTCTTCGCCTCGTCCGCGCTCTACCCGCTGTGGCGGGTGCAGGAGGGCAGCCCTTATCTGTACTATCTCTGCGAGGCCAATCCGTTCACCCATGCGGTCGAGCTGATACGCTTTGCACTCTACGGGCAAATCAACTGGATCTCGCTGGCGGTGGTCGCAGCTTGCACAATCGTCTTCATGATCGGCGCGATTTTGGCCTATGATCCCTCGCGTGGGCTGGCGCGACGGGGGCCCGCAGGAGGCGAAGGATGAAGGTTCTGGCGATGGCTGTAGTGGCGCTGGCGCTGTCGGGCACGGCCGCGCGCGCGGCCGATCCGCGCTATCCCGACTGGCCCTGCACGCAAGCCAAGGTGCCGGAGATTTCGCTTGCCGCCGTCTGGGCCGGCCCGGCGCTCGACGACGTCCAGAACAAGTGGAAGGACGACGCCAAGGTCAGCGCGCTGGTCGCAAAATTGTCGGCGCGCAAAACGCCGCTCGATGAGGCCGAAAAGTCCGTGAAGGAATTTCTGGCCGCCTCCGCCACTGACAAGACCGCGAAGGCAAAGCTCCTGTTCGCCGGCCTGTTCGACACGCTCAATGCCCAGCGCTCCCAGGTGATGGCCGGGCTCGAACGCGTCAGCCGCAAGCAGCGCGAGTCCGCCGACAAGATTCGCGAGGAGACGATCGCCCTTCACGCGCTGCAGGGCGCGACGCCGCGCGACGAGGCCAAGGTCGAAGCGCTCGGCAACGAACTGATCTGGAAGACCCGCATTTTCGAGGACCGTCACAAGGTCGTGCGATTCGTCTGCGAGGTTCCAACCACGATCGACCAGCGCCTGTTCGCACTTGGCCGCGTGATCCAGCAGGAAATGGAATAGCGCCCGCCTCGCTGGCGGGCCAGGACAGGTTCCCGGATCGGCCCGGTTAACCTTTGGCCTGCTATCTGCCGGAACCAAATCGATCTAGGATGGCTTGTCGAAGTGAACTCCAAGACGTCGGGAGGCCTCGATGGGAACCACAAGATTCATATTTGCGGGCGCTGCGGCCCTCAGCATGCTCGCAACCAGCGCTCTTGCTGACGACATGACCGGAATGGTCATGCGGATCGATCGGCTCAACGGCACGATCTCGATCCAGCAGACGCAGAAAGGCACCGTCGGTGGCAGCGCTGGCGGCGCCGGCGCGCTCCAGGAGTACAAAACCAAGGACGCCGCGATGCTGGAGGCCGTTCATGCCGGCGACAGGGTGAACTATTCTGCGACCGACAACAACGGCACGGGCACGCTGACGAAGCTGCAGAAGCAGTAGGGCTGAGTCTCACCTCGTCATTGCGAGGAGCTCTTGCGACGAAGCAATCCAGTCCCTCCGGGGAAAGATTCTGGATCGCTTCGCGGAGCCTGTCATCGGGCCGCGCTTCGCGCGGACCCGTTGGCTCGCAACGGCGAGGAGAGGCTGCGCGCCTCTCATCGAGACACCTACTGCTCCGGCCGCGGCTCCGGCTGGGATTCGTCGGTGGGAAGCTTGGCGCGCTCCCAGCCGTCGGTGCCGTCGGGGTACCAGGCGATGTTGGAATAGCCATACGCCAGCGCGCGCCTGGCGGCGTTCCAGGACATCCAGCAGTCGGCGAGGCAATAGATCACCAGTAGCGCGGCCTTGTCGCCACGCGAGGCCTGTGCGAGGCCGCGCTGGAGATAATCGTCCATGGCCGGCGGCAAACTGCCGTAGCCGGTATCCGGCAGCCAGATGCTGCCCGGAATGTTCTTGCGCGGCGCATCGTGCCACACCGTGCCTGCGGGAAGGTTCTTCGGCTTCGGCGGGCGCGGCAGCACGTCGACGAACGCACCGCTCTTGGCGCGCCAGATCGCTTCGGCTTCCACCGTGTTAAGCACGCGCGCGCCGACGAGCGTCGCCGGCACCGGTGCGCGATAATTGTCGCCGCGATAACCCTCGGGCTCGAACGGCTCCTGCTGCTGCGCGGATGCCGGCACCGCCAACGCGGCAACGACGAGCGCAGCGGCAAGACGCCGCCTCATGGTGACTTCTTGGCCGTCTCCGCGCTGAGCGGCCGATCGCTCTCGTCGAGCAGCGGTATACCGAAGTCGACCAGGATCTTGTTGATCTCGCCCTGGTTCTCCTGGATCAGCTTGTTGAGCTGTCGCTTCCAGTTCTGGTCGGCGGGGCGCACGCCCATGCCGATGCGATAGACCAGCTTCGGTCCCGTGGTTTCCTTCACCAGCGGCGTGACGTGAAGCGAGCCGACCTTCTTCGCGTAGTAGCCGGCCATGGGTCCCCACAGCACCCCGGCGTCGATCTTGCCGGCGGCGAGGTCGTCGATCATCGCTTGCGCCGAATTGTCGTAGCGCGTGTCGATCATCAGCGGATAGGGTTTTGCATCGCTCATCAGGCCGGCAATGGCCATGTTGGTCGCCGGCGGCGTTCCGGCGACGATGCCGACGTGCTTGCCCTTCAGCTTCGGGGCCTCGAGCGTATCGACCTCCTCGAGCCCGCTGCCGGCCTTGGCGACCAGCGCGTAGGACGTGCGGTAATAGGGGTTGGTGCCCTGCACGACGTCATCGCCTTGCGGAAAGCCCATGATGACGTCGCAGCGATGCGCGCCCAGCGTCATCCGCACGAAGCCGGTGGCCTGCGGGAAGAAGACGTAGTCGAGTTTCTTCTTGAGCTTGTCGGCAAACAGCTCGGCCAGCTTGTTCTCAAACCCCTCGCCCTTCTCGTTCGAGAACGGCAGATTGCGCGGATCGGCGCAGACGCGCAGCACGTTCGGGTCGACCAGCTCGAACGAGAGGTCGCCGCTGTCATTGGTCTGCGCGATGGCGACATCGCCGAACGCACAGGACGCAACCAGGACCCCCAGTGAAAACAACCAGCGACGATGTCGTCCGGCCTCCGTCATCGCGCTTCCTCCTCGTTTTGTTTGAATGCTATCCATGCAACGCATGACGCGCCATGTTTTGCCAGACTTTGCTGGCTTTGCTTTGTTGCAGTGCAATGCAGCAACCCTTTGAACTGAGGCGGAAAAGTGTCTCGCATCGCTCGAGTGATCGCAGCCTTGTCCCTGCTGGGGATCGTAACGCTAGCACGGGCCGGGGCGGCCGAATTGCCTGTGAGCGAAGTCGCACCGGGAATCTTCGTACACTCCGGGACCATTGCCCTGATGACCCGCGAGAACGAGGGCGACATTGCCAATGTCGGCTTCATCGTGGGCGATGATGCCGTAGCCGTCATCGACACCGGCGGCAGCCTCCGCGAAGGCGAGGCCCTGCTGGCCGCGGTGCGGGCCCACACGCCCAAGCCGATTCGCTACGTCATCAACACCCACGGCCATCCCGACCATGTCTTCGGCAACGCGGCCTTCGCCGCCGGAGACACCAGCTTCGTCGGTCACAGCAAGCTGCCGCAGGCACTCGCGACGCGCGGCCCCTACTATCTCGATAATTTTCACCGCATCATGGGCAGCGCGTTGATCGATCCCGTGAAGATCGTTGCCCCGACCCTCTTGGTTTCGGACACGATGACGCTCGATCTCGGGTCGCGCCGCCTCGTCTTGCGCGCCTGGCGGACCGGGCACAGCGACAGCGACGTCACCGTGTACGACGAGACGACGAAAACCCTGTTCGCGGGCGACCTCGTCTTTCTTCGCCACATTCCGGTCATGGACGGCAGCATTCGCGGCTGGCTCGACACGTTGAAGGAATTGGAGACCGTCCCGGCGCAACGCGTCGTTCCCGGTCACGGCCCCGTGAGCGACTGGCCTGCCGCGCTGGCCGATGAGCGGCGTTACTTGTCAACGCTGCTGTCTGACGTCCGCACGCTGAACAAGAACGGCGAGCCGATCCGAGCCGCGGCCGACAAGGCGGCTGCGCAGGAGTGGCCGCGCTGGGAGTTGTTCGGCGATTACAACGCCCGGAACGCAACTGCAGCATTTTCGGAAATTGAATGGGAGTAGCAGGCGCGCTACGATAGGTGAAGGAGATCAGCTTCGCCGACTCCGGGGACCATGACCATGACCCGATGGACACGCCACCTGCCCTTGATCGCCCTACTGCTCGGCATCGCCTTCGCCGCGCCGGCGCGGGCTGAAGAGGCTGACGATCCCTGGCCGGGCCTGGTGCAGGACATCTTCAATAGCC
This sequence comes from Bradyrhizobium sp. AC87j1, assembly GCF_002936975.1. Lineage (NCBI taxonomy): Bacteria > Pseudomonadati > Pseudomonadota > Alphaproteobacteria > Hyphomicrobiales > Nitrobacteraceae > Bradyrhizobium > Bradyrhizobium sp. AC87j1. The sequence goes on along the minus strand of NZ_PTFE01000003.1, from coordinate 23,191 downwards.
GTGCGATGAACGACGGCAGCGCCGTCATCGGCATCGAGATGCCGTATCGCGCAGAGGACGCGGCGATCGTGCCGGTGACCCTGCGCAGCAAGCTGTCACCCGCAGATAGCCGCCGTATCCGTTCGATCACGCTCGTGATCGACCGTAACCCGGCGCCGATGGCGGCGAAGTTCGAGCTCGGCTCCGACGCCAATGTCACCGAGATCTCGACGCGCGTGCGTGTCAACAATTACACCGATGTGCACGCGGTGGCCGAGCTCAGCGATGGCCAGCTCTATGTCTCGAAAGTCTATGTGAAAGCCTCCGGCGGCTGCTCGGCACCGGCAGGAAAGAACGCCGAGGAAGCGCAAAACCGGCTCGGCCAGATGCGCTACCGGCAGTTCGCGCGCGAGGAAGCGCTCGCGAGCCGCATCCGCGAAGCGCAGATCATGATCGGCCATCCCAACAATTCCGGCCTGCAGATGGACCAGGTCACGCAGCTCTACATTCCCGCCTTCTTCGTCAACCAGCTGAAGCTGACGCAGGACGACAGCCCCGTGCTGTCGATGGAAGGCGGCATCTCGATCTCGGAAGATCCCAACCTGCGCTTCACCTATGTCTCCAACGGCGCCAAGCGTTTCCGCGCGGAAGCAAAGGACACGGATGGGCACGTGTTCCGGAATGAGTGGGATGTAGAGAAGCCGGGGACGTAATAGTCAGGCCGTCGTTCCGGGCCGGTCCGCAGGACCGAGCTATTGTGCGCAATTGCGCACCTGAGAATCTCGAGATTCCGGGTCTGGTCCTTCGGACCATCCCGGAATGACAGCACTAAATCAAAAACACCTCACCTCGGCTTCCGCCTGCGCGCGCCGCAAATCGTTCACTGCCGTGTTCGCCTGCTCGGAGGTGCGGAACTGGACGCCGAGATTGCCGCGGACCTGGGACATACTGAGCGCGGTCTCGGCGGTCACGTAGCGCTCATAGGTGACGATCGAGGCGACCACGTCGATCGAGCAGGAACATTGCTCGATCGACTGCCGACTCTCGCCATTGGCCTTCATGCAGCCATAGACGTACTCCGCGCGCGCCGACGTCGGATAATCATTGGCCTCCTCGGCCCGCGCCACGCACGCGGTCGCCGCCAGCACCGTCAATGCGGCGACAATCGGTCGTAGCTGTCCGGCCAGTTTCATGCGCATCCTCCCGCGGGTTGCGACCAAAGCTATGCTATGCGTATTGTCCTGAAAAGCACTCTGTCAGAGGAAACGGCTCACAAGGTGATGAGAGCATTTGGCGTGATAAAGGCACTTGGTCGGACATTTGCGCTCGCGACGACGCTGGCGCTGACATTGGCCGCGCCCGGCCGCGCCGCGGATACGATCCGCCTTGCGGTGCAGAAAACCGGGACATTTTCCTGGGAGCTGGCCGCGATCCGCGAGAGCGGCCTCGACAAGGAGGCGGGCCTTTCGCTCGAGGTCACCGAGCTCGCGAGCACCGAGGCCGGCAAGATCGCGATGCGCGCAGGCAGTGCCGACATCATCCTGTCAGACTGGCTGTGGGTGTCGCGCGAGCGCGCGCTCGGTGCCAAGCTCACCTTCTATCCCTATTCCAGCGCGCTCGGCGCAGTGATGGTACCCCCATCCTCTCCGATCAAGACGCTCGCCGACCTGAAGGGACGCAAGCTCGCGGTCGCCGGCGGGGCGATCGACAAGAGCTGGCTGCTGCTCCAGGCGAGCATGAAGCAGGATGGCATCGACCTGAAGTCGGAGGCGACCATCGCCTACGGCGCCCCGCCCCTGATCGCCGCCAAGGCGCTCGACGGCGAGATGGAGGCGAGCCTCAATTTCTGGAATTTCTGTGCCCAGCTCGAGGCCAAGGGATTTCGCCGCCTCGCCGGCATCGAGGACATTCTGCCGAAGCTCGGTGCCAAAGGCGCGGTCTCCGCCGTCGGCTACGTCTTCGACGAGAATTGGGCCGCGAGCCATCGCGACGCCGTGGCGCGCTTCATCGCAATGACGCGCAAGGCCAAGGAGCTGCTGGTGACCTCGGATGCGGCCTGGGACAAGATCGCGCCGCTCACCGGCACGAGCGATGCAGCCATACTGAAGACCTATCGCGACCGCTATCGCGACGGTATTCCGCGCCGGAGCATCGACGACGAGGAGAAAGACGCGCGCGTGCTCTACCGCGTGCTGGCCGAGATCGGCGGCCGCGACCTCGTCGGCCCGGCGGCCGAGCTCGATCCGGGCACGTTCTATCACGCGGTCCCCGGAGATTGAGGTGCTGCGTCTTCTGTCGTTCGCCCTGTTTCTCGCGACCTGGTGGATTGCCGCGCTGTTCGTCGGCGGCGCGAAGCTGCCCTCCCCGCCGGCCGTGCTCGAGGTGATGATCGCGGAAGCCTCATCCGGCGCGCTGTTCCTGCATCTCGGCGCCACGCTGGCGCGCGTGACCCTCGCCTTCGTGCTGGCGATGTCGCTCGGCAGTGCCATCGGCTACCTGATGGGACGGGTCAGGCTCGCGGATAAGCTCGGCGATCCCTGGCTGATCCTGCTGCTCAATCTGCCCGCGCTGGTCGTGATCGTGCTGGCCTATATCTGGGCCGGCCTCACCGAGGCTGCCGCGATCGCGGCGATCGCCATCAACAAGCTGCCGACCGCGGTCGTCACCTTGCGCGAGGGCACCCGGGCGCTCGACCGCTCGCTCGACGAGATGGCGAGCGTGTTCGCGATGCCGCGCTGGCGCGCGTTCCGCCATGTCGTGCTGCCGCAGCTTGCGCCCTATATCGCGGCGGCCGCCCGCTCCGGACTGTCGCTGGTGTGGAAGATCGTGCTGGTCGCCGAGCTCTTGGGACGTCCGAACGGCGTCGGCTTCGAAATCGGCGTCGCCTTCCAGCTGTTCGACACGCCGCGGCTGCTGGCCTATTCGCTGACCTTCGCCGCGGTCGTGCTCGTGATCGAAACCTTGCTGGTGCAGCCGTTCGAAGCCCGCGCAACAAGGTGGCGGCCCCGTGCGGCTTGAGGTCGAGATCACAGGCAAGACCTTCAGGAGTGCCGCGGGCGGAACGCACGAGGTGCTGGCGCCGGTCAGATTTGCACTTCAATCCGGCGAGGTCGGCGTGCTGATCGGCCCGTCCGGCTGCGGCAAGAGCACGATGCTGCGCATCATCCTGGGATTGGACCACGACTTTGCAGGCCGTGTCGCGCGGCCGCCGGAGGCGCGGATCGGCATGGTGTTCCAGGAGCCGCGACTGCTGCCGTGGCGCTCGGTCGAGCAGAATGTGCGGCTGGCTGCGCCCGACGTGGCTGATGCCAAGCTCGCCGAGCTGTTCAAAATCCTGGAGCTGGAAGCGCATCGCAATCACTATCCCGGTGAGCTCTCGCTGGGTTTGGCCCGGCGCGTGGCGCTCGCCCGCGCCTTTGCCGTCGAGCCGGATATTCTGGTGCTCGACGAACCGCTGGCATCGCTCGATGACGCTCTCGCCGGACGCCTGCGCGATGAGATTGCAACGCTCGTCGCGAGCCGGCCGGTGATGACGCTTTTGGTGACACACAGCCTGGACGATGCAGTGCGCCTCGGCGACCGGCTGTTGTTCCTGTCGCCGCGGCCAGCGCGGATCGTGGCCGAGGTGCCTATCGGCATCCCGCGCGACAGACGCGGCGAAGCCGAGATTGCGGCGATCAAGGCCGGCCTCGCCCAACGAACTCAAGGCGACCGCACTGAGCGAGATGTCTCATAGCCGGTCGCCTGGCGGACGTGCTAGACTGGGCCGGCGGCGGAGTCGATGATGACGCGGACGGTCGCCCTCTCAACGCTGGCAACGCTTGGTCTTGCACTCGTCACGATGACGGCGGGCGCGCAGGACATGATGCGCGACGTCGACCTCACCTCCCCCGCGATGGTCTCGTCCGAAATGACCAGGCCAGAGGTCGAGGCCGTGCTGGCCAAAGCGAGCGCCGCGCAGCCTGCCGATTTCACCGGCAAACGCCTGTCGGGCCTCGATCTCTCGGGGCTGGACCTGTCCAACGCGGTCTTCCGCGCCGCGCGGCTCAACAAGACAATACTCCGAGACGCCAGGCTTGACCGTGCAATCCTCGATCAGGCGTGGCTGCTAGATGCGGATCTTACCGGCGCAAGCCTGAAGGACGCCAATCTGTTCGCCTCGCAAATGGCCCGCGCGCGTCTCGACGGCGCGAACCTGTCAGGAGCGCGCATCGCTGCCGATCTCACCGGCGCAAGCCTGGTCGGCGCTTCGATCGCGGACGCGCATCTGGGCGCCGATATGCGCAACCAGTCGATGGGGCTGATGCGCGCGGTGCTGAGATCCGCCAATCTGGAACGGCTGAACGCGCGCAACGCCGATTTGTCGCGCGTCGACCTCGAATTCGCAGTCCTCAGGGGCGCCGATCTGAGCGGCGCATCACTGAAAAACGCCCAACTCGGCGGAGCCGATCTGACGGGCGCCATCGTCATCGACGCCGATTTCGACGGCGCCGATCTCGCCTCGGCGAAGCTGATCGCACTGAATGGCCTTGACCGCGCCAAAAATTTCGACAAGGCAAAGAACCGCGAGCGCCTGATCAGGGAATGATGGCCCGCCTTTGGGAGGACTGGCTGATGCGTTGGGTTCTAGCTTTGATCGCGTCGTTGACGCTTGCCGGCGAAGCCGCCGCGCAGGCCAAGGGCAAGGGCATCCGGCTCTGGAACCTGACGACGGAGACGATCTCCGGATTCCAGCTCTCACCCGCCGGCAAGACCGATTGGGGACCGAACCAGTGCTTGAACGACAAGGACAAGGAGGTCGACCACGACGAGCGGCTGCGCATCACCGGCGTCGAGCCGGGCCGCTACGATGCCAAGGTGAGCTATCCCAATGCGCGGCAATGCGTCGTTCGCGACATCGAGATCAGGGCAGACGCGGTGTTCTCGATCGCCGACAAGGATCTGAAGGACTGCAGCAAGTAGCGAGACGTCTCACGCCTTGTCGTTCGGGTGCGGATATTCGCAGCGCCACCGCACCGCCTGCCATTTCGGATGGTCGCCGACCCATTGTGCGATATAGGGCGGCGCGGCCATCGCGCATTGCCGCGGCGACCCACCATAGTTGAACATCAAATGCTGTTCCTCGCAGGTCGCAGGCGAGAGCACCGCACACACAGTCACCACCAGGTCAATCGGGTTCATGCCGAGATCCTCTCGCAAGGGGCGGTCAAGATTAGCACGAAAGGTTACGTTCCACGGAAGCGGAAGTTTCACATCCGGGAGAAATGGGGCCGGAACTGGGCTCTTCCCGTGCTCCCGGGCAAAGCAAAGCCCGGGCATGACGACGCTCTCTGCTAAAAATTAACCCCGAACACCATCCGGGCCTGGTGGCGTTCGAAATTGACGAGGTCGAGATTGCCGCCCGATCCGGCCGGGCGCCCCCAGGCCTGCATGCTCCAGCTCAAGGTCAGCCGCGAGCGCTCGGAGAGCTGGAAATAGGCGGTCGGGCCGACGAACAGGGCCTGGCCTGAAAACTCGCCGAGGCCGATGCCTTCGTATTGCCGGAAATAGCGCAGCTCGCCGCCGAGCAGCATGTTGGGGCGCACACGCACCAGGCCGGCGAACGCCGCACCGATCGTCGAACTCTTCTCGGACTGCCCCGCCACCTCGAAGCGCGCCCATTCCGGTTGATAGATCAGGTTGAGCGCGCCGATGGCAAAGTTCGGGATGAGCTCGCGGTCGATGGCGAGGGTGAATTCCGTGCCGTACATCCGCCCCTTCGCGCCGCTGGTCTCGTCGATGCGGTCGCCGTGAAGCTCGGCGGCGATGGTGAGGCCGAACGGGGCGTGCTCGCGGTTGAGCAGGCGATAACGCAGGTCGAGCGAGGCGCCCTGGAAGTTGATCTGGCGACGGTCGTCGATGTCGGGAACACCGGTGATGTCGTGCAAGCTGGCGGCGGCGCCGACCTCGATGCGGAAGTTCGGCAGCGGCACGATCTCGATCTCGACCTCTTTCTCAAGAGCGCGATAGGTGCCGCCGCCCTTGCCGAAGCGCCCCGTCGTCTGGCTCTGGAATTCGCGCTCGCCGGGATTGCCGACATCGGTGCCGATCATGAAGCCGAAGATGTGCTCGGTATCGAAGCCCTCCTCGGCGTGCCCATGCGTCGGTGTCAGCGCGACCGCGCAGGCAATCACCATCAGAAATCTGCGAACTCCGCCGCCCATCCCTATGCCCCGAAGGCGCGCGCCGCTTTGATGCGGCAGCAGCGCTGACCGGCCATCAGCGTAACACACTGCAGCAAGAGCGTGGTCGAGATTTTGATGGAAGATGATTGAAGCCTGCACAGGTGCTTCATCGCGTCGATGGCAAAAGCACGAAGCAAGCGATACCCGGCTCGAGATCCGACACTGCCACGGCTTCGACGGCGTTCACCGTCAAAGCCGCGGCAGGTCGTCAGTCTTACTTGCGCGCAGCGCAGGCGTACATGTTGATTTCCATGCCGACCGGCACTTCCACGATCTTCGGAGCTTTCCAAGCCATTCGGGGTCTCCCCAAGGTATTGAGCGCGACATCGCGCGGCGCAAAACCTAGGGCTGCGTCAGTTGCAGTTCAAGCCTCGATTCGCCTGCCGAGCGCGTCCGTGTCGATTCTTCGCGGCTGCATTTCTCTCTCGGACAAAGCCAGTTCCCTCTTGGTCAAACACGACCTGCGAGACACCGTCTTGTGCGACGCACCGCACGTCGAATCGACACGAATGGCACCGTCGCCGTCAGCAGCCCTTGTCGGCCATTGCAGCGTCCGGCTTGGCACCTTCGGCGCGCTGAGCCGCCGTCGGCTGGCTCTGCATCTGCCGCTGCGCATCTTCGGCTGAAGCCGGCGTTTCGCCACTTGCACGATTCATCGTGCTGGTCGGTGGATGCTGGCTGGTGTCGCCCGCTGAACTGGACGAGTGCGACTGCGCTGCGCCCACCGTCACGGGACCAGAACCAGCATCCTTGTCAGTGCTGGCGCTGCCCGTGTTGCACGGGCCGGCGACCGCGACGCCGGCGCTCAACGCCAGGATCGCGCAGGCAGCAAGAACGGAACGTTTCGTGTTCATCTGAATCTCCTCTTCTCCCGCGGCGCTGCCCCGGCGCCGAGCAGGACATCGCGAAGAGAACAGGCCGAACAGCCTGATGTTCCGAGTGTTCGGAGCGGAACTGCTCGCAAACGCCACCTCGTCACGTCTGTTCCGATCGCACCGCTCACCGCAACAATCGCAGCAGCAACCGGCCGGCGCGCGAGTTCAGCTCCTTCGCATCCAGCGTTCCGTCCTTGTCGGGATTGGCCGCGTTGAAGCGCTGCTCGACCACGGAGAGATATTCGTCGAGCGTAAGAGTCCCGTCGCGATCGGGATCGGCCGCGGCGAGCTCTTTCGCCGTCAACCGTCCGCGCAATTCGCGCGCATCGAGCGTGCCGTCATGATCGGGATCGAGCTTTGCGAATAATACCGCGGCCGCCTTCTTCACCTCGGCAAGATCGAGCGTGCCGTCATTGTCGGTGTCGAACAACTTGACCGCGTTGCCGGAGGCCGACCACGCCGGACCGGACAACAATGCAATGGTGAGCGCAAGCGCAACTGAGCGACGCGAAATCATCAAGACCTCCCAGATGAAGACCCCCGGTTCGGGCGGGGCATAACGACATAAATCCACAAGCGGTCCCAGGTTCAAGTCCGGAATTGCAACTTGCGCGCGCGACAACCCCGGGGACGCCCGCTTGCGCCCTCGAACGACCGAGGCCCGGAGCAGCTTCGCGTTGCGGGAATTTTTTTAGCGTCTCCACGCAAGTGGGAGTCTGCGGCCGTCAGGTTTCCGTAAGGTGACCGGCGCCTGTTCAACGATATCGGCACGACACTTACGACTTTCGTATTGACGCGTTTTGGTTTCCGACGGAGTGTTGCTCCCGCGGCGTCAAAAGGCGCGCATATTGGGAGGAACGGATGAAACGCTTTGCGATGGCCGCGAGCCTCGTCATGCTTGCATCGACTTGTGCAAGCGCACAGACCACCGAGCAACTGGTCAAGGGCGCGACTGATACATCGAACGTTCTCAATTACGGGATGGGCTACAATCTGCAGCGCTTCTCGACGCTGAACCAGATCAACAAGGACAGCGTCAAGAACCTCGTCCCGGTCTGGAATTACTCTTTCAACGACGATCGCAGCGAGGAATCGCAGCCGCTGGTGTACCAGGGCGTGATCTACGTAACCTCGCACAACGCGACCATGGCGGTCGACGCCAAGACCGGCAAGCAGATCTGGAAGACCAAGGTCGAATATCCCGCCGAGACGCCGCGCATCGTCTGCTGCGGCATCATCAACCGCGGTGCGGCGCTCTATGACGGCAAGGTGTTCCGCACCACGCTCGACGCCAACGTGATCGCGCTCGACGCCAAGAACGGCAAGGAGCTGTGGCGGCAGAAGGCGGCCGACATCAAGGAAGGCTATTCGATGACGGTGGCCCCGCTGGTTGCCGACGGCGTCGTCATCACCGGCATCTCCGGCGCCGAGTTCGGCACCAGGGGATTCATCGACGGCTGGGATCCCGCGACGGGCAAGCATCTCTGGCGCACCCATTCGATCCCCTCGCCGGAAGAGCCCGGCGGCGACACCTGGAAGGGCGATACCTGGAAGCTCGGCGGCGGCTCGACCTGGATCACGGGGTCTTATGACCCCGAGCTGAACACCGTGTATTGGGGCATTGGCAATCCCGGACCGTTCAATTCGGCGGTGCGTCCCGGCGACAATCTCTACACCTGCTCCGTGCTGGCGATGGATCCCAAGACCGGCAAGATCAAATGGCACTACCAGTTCTCGCCGAACAACCCGTTCGACTATGACAGCGTGGCCGAGATGGTCCTCGCCGACATGAATGTCGAGGGCAAGCCGACCAAGGTGCTGATGGACGCCAACCGCAACGGCTTCTTCTACGTGCTCGACCGCACCAACGGCAAGCTGCTCGCGGCCAACCCTTACGTGAAGGTCAACTGGGCGACCGGCATCGACATGAAGACGGGACGTCCGATCGAGACCGACGTGTCGAAGGACGCGCGCGAGGGCAAGAAGGTCACGGTCTATCCGTCGATCCTCGGCGGCAAGAACTGGGAGCCGATGTCCTTCAACCCGCAGACCGGCCTTGCCTATGCCAACACGCTCGCCTTCGGCGGCAGGTACAAGACGGAGCCCGTCACCTTCAAGCAGGGTGAATGGTATCTCGGGATGGACCTGACCGACCTCTGGGAGTACGGCGACGGGCCGCGCGGTCATCTCAAGGCGATCGATCCCATGACCGGCAAGTCGAAATGGGAAGCGCCGAGCGACATTCCACGCTTCTCGGGCGTGCTGTCGACTGCGGGCGGCGTCGTGTTCTCGGGTGCTCTAACCGGCGAGTTCGAGGCCTTCGATGCCGACACCGGTAAGAAGCTCTGGCAGTTCCAGACCGGGTCCGGCATCGAGGGCCAGCCGGTGACCTGGCAGCAGGATGGCGTGCAGTATGTCGCGGTGACCAGCGGCTATGGCGGCGTCTACTCGCTGTTCTCGGGTGACGAGCGGCTTGCCAACGTGCCGCCCGGCGGCTCGCTGTGGGTCTTTGCGGTCAAGCAGTAATCCACGGCATGATGCTGAGAAAGCCATCTCACAAGACGGCGGCGGTCCTCGCCGCCGTCGCGGGGCTGACGGTCGCGCTTGCGGCGACCGTTCGCGCCGCGGACGACGCCACCGGCAATCCCATGCAGGCACAGATCGACCACGGCAAGTCGACCTATGCTTCGAAATGCTCGCACTGCCATGGCCCCAATCTGATGAACTCCGGCACGATCACGCCGGACCTCCGCGCCATCCCCGACGACAAGACGCGCTTCGTCACCACGGTGAAGAACGGCAAGAACAACAAGATGCCGCCGTGGGGCGATATCCTCAACGACGAGGAGATCGGCTCCCTCTGGGCCTTCATCTCCAGCCGGAGGAAGCCATGAGGGGCCGGCGTGCTGCGTGGAGCATTGCGGCCGTTCTTTCGATGATGGCGACGGTCGCTGTTGCGGCCGACGATCCCCTGAAGATCTGTCTCGACGAGGACCGGCCACCGTTCTCGATGCACCACCGCGGCAAGCCGGATGCCGGCTTCGACGTGCTGCTTGCGCAGGCAATGGCGGAGCGGCTCGGACGGAAACTCACGATCCAGTGGTTCGAGAGCAAGCTGGACGAGGATTCGAGCCCCCAGCTCGAGGCCAACGCGTTGCTCTCGGATGGCCGCTGCTCGCTCGTCGGCGGCTACGCGCTGACGCAGGATTCGCTCGTCGCCCCCGGGATGAAGACGGCGCGCTTGCCTGACTTCGCCGGGGCCACGCGCGACGATCGGCGGCGCCGCGTCGTACTCGGCGTGCTCGCGCCGAGCCAGCCTTACGTCTATTCGCCGATGACGGTCGTGCTCGGGCCGAAGGCAAGCGGGCGCAAGATCGGCGACATCGGCGATCTCGCAGGCCTTCGTCTCGTCATCGAAAGCGGCTCGCTCGGCGACGCCATCCTGATGACCTTCGACAAGGGACGGCTGATCGACAACATCACCCATCTCGTCCCCGGCCGCGACGATCTGCTGGGCGCACTCCAGCGCGGCGACCATGACGCGACGCTGATCGACCTCGGCCGCTTCGACGCCCATCGCGCCGCGCATCCGGACACGGCGATCACGGCGTCCGGATACTATTATCCGATCGGCGCCAATCGCGGCTATGTCGGACTGGCCAGCGATGGCGCGCTGATCGACGCCGTCAACAAGGCGCTGACGGGGCTCGCGGCCGAAGGCAGGATCGCAGAATTCGGCAAGGAGGCTGGGCTCACCTACCTGCCACCGCGCGAGCCTGCGATCCTGGGCGATGTCTGGATGAAGATCATTCAGCGGTGAGGGCTCTCGTGTCCCGGACGCGCGAGCGTTGCTGCGCAGAGCCGGGACCCAGCAGGCTACGCAACTCGCGGCTACATGGGCCCCGGCTCTGCAGCGCACCGCTAAAGTAGCGCTGCGCCGCGTCCGGGGCACGAGACCAGGTTCGCACGCAATTGCATCGTCATTGCGAGCGCAGCGAAGCAATCCAGGGTCTTTCCGCAAGTAGCCGTCTGGATTGCTCCGCTGCGCTCGCAATGACGGAGTGCGGAACGTATACTGCTCGCATTTTCCTTCGCCCCTTCGGTGCCCCCGTGAATCCTCCGACGATCACCGCCACCAGCCTGCGTGACGTCCTCTCCCGCGAGGTCAAGACCGCCGAGCTGCTGCGCGCGCTGATCGTCGTCGGCCCGATGGTGGCCGCCTATTTCATCGCGCGCGAAATGGCGCTGCTCAATCTCGGGCTGGTCGCGGTCTCGCTGCTCATTCCCGCGCTCAGGCAGCACTTTCCGCCGAAAGTCATCGTCTGGCACTACCTCGCCATCCTCGTGACCTTTGCCGCACTCTTCCTGGCAGCCCCGATCAAGCCGCTATTCGCAGTGCTGACGGCGCTTGCCGGATTCCTTGCAGTGGCCGGGACCCGCTATGGCGAGCATTTCCGCACGCTGGGCAATTGGGTGTTCATCCCCGCCGTCTATCTCGCCTGCGAGGTGCGGGAGGGCGTGAGCACCGCCGAAGCGCTGCGCCACGCCGGCGTGATCATCGCCTCCTCGCCGATCGCGCTGGCGCTGGTCTGCGTCATCCGGATTTACGACCAGCGAGGGCAAGGCGATGCCGCGACCTCGTTCGGACCGCCCGCGGCCGAATGGTTCCTGCCCGCGCTGGCAACCGCCATGGCGGTGTTCGCCGCGGCGGCGCTGGTCGAAATCCTGAACCTTGCGCAGGGGCAATGGGTGATGTGGTCGGCCGCCAGCGTCGTGGTCGGCGATCTCTCGGCGTCCACCGACAAGCTGAAGCAACGTACGATCGGCGCCTTCGTCGGCGTGCCGCTGGGCTTCCTCGCCGGCATCGTATTGCCGCAGAGCCGCGTCGGCTACGCGCTCGCGGTGCTGGCGGCCACCCTCACGCTGATCTCGTTTTCCCGCTACATCCTCGGCTTCGGCCTGCGCTGCTTCTTCATCGCGCTGGCGGCCTCCTTTGCCGGCGGCGCCAGCGGCATCGCCGAGGAGCGCATCGTCAACGTGCTGATCGGCGGGAGCTTTGGCCTGATTGCCGTGGCCCTGACCGAGATCGTCTGGCTGCGCGTCATGCGTAAGGCGCGCTCGCCCGGGTGAGGCGCGAATGGGCATCTCGCCGCTCTGTCGAATGCGCCAATCTGTCTCGCTCGCCGGCCATGGCGGCGCCAGCCTGATGCAGTAGGTTCGGCCAAAATCAGGAGGGAATCATGACCGCCAAATTCGATCGCCGCCACTTCGTCGCCGCCGGTACCACCGCACTTGCGATGCCCTTCGTCATGCGCAGCGCCTCGGCGCAAGCCGCGTGGCCGTCGCGGCAGATTCGCATGATTTGCAGCTATCCCGCCGGTGGGCAGACCGACCTGCTCGCGCGCGCCTATGGTGAGTTCATCTCCAAGCAGGTCGGCAAGACCGTCGTCGTCGAGAACAAGCCCGGCGCCTCCGGCGCGATCGGCACGGCCGAGGTCGCCCGCGCCGAGCCCGACGGCCACACCATGCTGTGCTCGATCTCGACCACCTACATCATGAACCGGGTGGTGATGAAGAATCCCGGCTACGACATGGACAAGGATTTGGCGCTCGTCAGCGTCATTCCGGGTGCCGGCCTGTTGCTGGTCGCGAACCCCAAGACCGGGGTCAAGACGTTGGAGGATTTCGTCGCGTTCGCACGCAAGAGCGGCAAGGTGAACTTCGGCACCTATAGCGCGGGTTCGGCCCCGCACATGACGATCAACGAGCTCAACAAGCAGTATGGCCTGTCCATGGAGCCGGTCCATTACCGCGGCGAGGCCCCAATGTGGACGGGGATGCTCGAAGGCACGCTGGATGCCGCGATGGGCAGCTACACGGCGGCGCAGTCGGTCCTGCAAAGCGACCGCGGCACCGTGTTCGCGGTGCATTCGAAGAAGGTCGACGCGATCCCTGCTATCAAGACCCTCCCGGAGCAGGGCGCGACCTCGAAATTCTTCACCGTGAGCGGCTTCTCCGGTTGGGCCGTGCCGAAGGCGACGCCGCAAGCGGTCGTCGACCGCCTGGCTGAGCTCTGCGTTGCCGCCAACAACGATCCGAAAGTGAAGGAAGTTCTCACGACCTTCGTGCTCGAACCCGCAATCGGCTTCAAGGAGAGCAACGCCTTGTATCAGCGCGAACTGCCGATCTGGATCGAGAGCGCGAAGTCACTGGGCCTCGAGCCGGCTTGAGCCTCGAGGCGCGGCGCAGCGCCCCACCGCCCTTCCCGGCCCGGCTTCCGACCAAAGCCTAGTGTCGGAAACGCAATTTCACGCTATGATTGTGCGCCACCGCTGAAAGCCTTCATCGGGGCGGACAAGAAGGGCCGATTGCATGACACCGGATGGAGTCGCTGTCGCCGTCATGGTCATCCTGCTCTTTCCGATGGGCTATTTCACGCTGGCATCGCCCGCCTTCCTCCTGGTGAAACTCGATATCCAGCCCGTCGGCCAGCTGCTGCGCGGAATGTTCAACGCCCATTTTCTGGTGATGCGGGTCGCCGCCGTGATCGGAACGGTGGCCTTCCTCCTCGACGGCCGCCTGGCGGCTGCGATGGGCGTCGGCATGCTCGCTGCCCTGGCAATCTGGGGGCGCAGCTGGTTCATGCGGCGGATGGACGACCAGCTCAGCGCGAGGGACGCCGGCGATGCCGAAGCCCCGCGTCGATTGCGCAGGCTACATTGGAGCGGAATGCTAGGTAACGCGGTGCTGCTCGTCGCTCTCGTGGTCAGCATTCCCTACATTGCGACGTCGGCGTGAGCGGGATCGCAATCGCTGGAAGCCCCTTGCGCCCGGCCTAGTGCTCGCCCGAACTCGCGGCGCCCTGCTGCGCCTTGTGGATCGAGGACGGCACCACGCCGAAATATTTCCGGAACACCCGGCTGAAATGCGATGAGCTGGAGAAGCCCCAGGAGAACGCGACGTCGGTGATGGTCTTGCCGGCGTGGGCCTCGAGCTCCTGGCGGCAGTTCTGCAGGCGCGCCTGCCAGATGTAGTCGCTCACCGTGGTGCCGCGCTCCGAGAACAGCATGTGCAGATAGCGCTTGGAGCAGCCGAGCTCGGTCGAGATCTGGTCAATGCACAGATCCGGATCGCGCAGGTGCTCGCGTATGAAGAACTGCGCGCGCACATACATCGCTTCCGGTCCGACACGGTCGAACATCGTGTCGGCTTCGCGCAGCGGCAGCAGCAACAGGTCGATCAGCGAATCGGCGACGCCGACCGCGCTGTTTGCCGACAGCTTTGCCGCCTCGTCGAAGGTCGCATGAACGAAATCGTGGGCGATCCGCCCCGTCCCTGTCTTCGACGACAGCTTGCAGGCGGGCATCCGCTGCGACGGGAATCCGCGGTCGCGCAGCAGCGCCTTCGGCACGATCACGACGTCGTGACGGGTGAAGGCCGGGCTGATGATCGAATGCGGGCAGGAGACGTCATAGGCGATGATGTCGCCCGGGTTGATCTCGATGTGGCGGCCTTCTTGCTCGAAATAGGACACGCCGTAAGTCTGGAAGTGAATCTTGATGTACGGATGCTCGTTGGCCTTGGCGCGCGCCAGCGTATGGGCAATGCGATGCTGACTGACTTCGATCTGGCAGAGCTTCAGGCGCGAGACGCTGGTGTAGTCGATGCGGCCCTCGAGCGAGGACGCCTCCAGCGGATCGACGTCAAAATGCCCACACAGACTCGTCAGCCCGTCGATCCAGCTCTGGATCTGGCGCTTCGGCGTCATGCCGGTCGTCGAGAGCGTGTGAATGGTGTCGGACATTAATCCAGCCACTGGTTTGATCCGGAGAGACGCGAATCGCGACCAGCGCTGCCGGAGCCCTCAGCCGTGATTGCGTGACGTTTACCTCGAATTTGAGCGGTCTTTTGGTACGAGCGCCATCGTTCCATTGCCACCCTTGAAACTTAATCCTCCGCCTTAGTTGCAGCGCCGTCAAGGGGAACCTGAGTGTTGAAAGCGCTGTCAAAGCGATGCGAAGCCGCTGAATTCGCTACTGCAAAATCAAAATCTTCGCGTCCGTGCGCTATCAAGCAAACCGGCTTCTCTCTTGGGCAAGTTTCCCGATGACGAAGTCGTTAGGGATTGCGGCAGGAACAACAAGAACGGGCCACTCCTGCACGTGGACCCGTGGCTCTCATCAGGAGGAGGAAACAGCACAGCATCGTTTCTGGTCCCAATCGTGACCGCCCTGCACGAGCAGACGCCGGACGAGAAGCCCGGTGAATCAGTATTGCTTCGGAAACAATAAACGAGACCAACGGAGGAATAACTATGCGCAAGGTGCTACTGGCGACCTTTCTTGGCTCCGCGGCGGCGCTCGCCGTCGGGGGCGCCTCAGCCAATGACGAGCTGGTCAAGATGTCGCAGAACCCGAAAGACTGGGTGATGCCGACCGGCGACTACGCCAATTCCCGCTATTCCAAGCTCAACCAGATCAACGCACAGAACGTAGGCAAGCTCCAGGTGGCCTGGACCTTCTCGACCGGCGTGCTGCGTGGCCATGAAGGCGGCCCGCTGATCATCGGCAACATGATGTACGTCCACACGCCGTTCCCGAACAAGGTCTATGCCATTGACCTTTCCAACGAGAACAAGATCGTCTGGAAGTACGAGCCGAAGCAGGATCCGAACGTCATCCCGGTGATGTGCTGCGACACCGTCAACCGCGGCCTGGCCTTCGGCGACGGCAAGATCTTCCTGCATCAGGCCGACACCACCCTCGTCGCGCTCGATGTCAAGACCGGTCAGGTTGCATGGACCGTCAAGAATGGCGATCCGAGCAAGGGCGAGACCGGCACGTCGGCCCCCATGGTCGTCAAGGACAAGGTGCTGATCGGCATCTCCGGCGGCGAGTTCGGCGTCCAGGCCCATATGTCGGCTTACGATATCAAGACCGGCAAGCTGGCATGGCGCGGATATTCGGAAGGACCGGACAACCAGCTCCTGGTCGACGACAAGACCACCGCGCTCGGCAAGCCGATCGGCAAGGATTCCAGCCTGAAGACCTGGCAAGGCGATCAGTGGAAGATCGGCGGCGGTGCCACCTGGGGCTGGATCTCCTACGATCCCGAGCTGAACCTCGTCTACTACGGATCGGGCAACCCCTCGACCTGGAATCCGAAGCAGCGTCCCGGCGACAACAAATGGTCGATGACGATCTGGGCGCGCAACCCGGATACCGGCGTCGCCAAGTGGGTCTATCAGATGACGCCCCACGACGAATGGGACTATGACGGCGTCAACGAGATGATCCTCTCGGACCAGTCGATCAACGGCCAGCCGCGCAAGCTGCTGACGCATTTCGACCGTAACGGCCTCGCCTACACCATGGACCGCACCAACGGCGAACTGCTGGTCGCCGAAAAGTACGATCCGAAGGTGAACTGGACCTCCGGCGTCGACATGGACAAGAACTCGCCGACCTACGGCCGTCCGAAGGTGCTCGACGCAGCTTCGACCGACAAGGCGGGCGAGGACGTCAACGTGAAGGGCATCTGCCCGGCCGCGCTCGGCACCAAGGACGAGCAGCCGGCAGCCTACTCGCCGGACACGCAGCTGTTCTACGTTCCGACCAACCACGTCTGCATGGACTACGAGCCGTTCAAGGTGAGCTACACCGCGGGCCAGCCCTATGTGGGTGCGACGCTCTCGATGTATCCGCCGGCGGGTGAAACCCACATGGGCAACTTCATCGCCTGGGACGGCAAGACCGGCAAGATCGTCTGGTCGAACAAGGAGCAGTTCTCGGTCTGGTCGGGTGCGCTCGCAACCGCCGGCGGCGTGGTGTTCTACGGCACGCTCGAAGGCTACCTGAAGGCAGTCGACGCCAAGTCCGGCAAGGAGCTCTACAAGTTCAAGACTCCCTCCGGCATCATCGGCAACGTCACCACCTATGAGAACGGCGGCAAGCAGTATGTCGCAGTGCTCTCCGGCGTCGGCGGCTGGGCCGGCATCGGTCTGGCGGCAGGCCTGACCGATCCGACCGCAGGTCTCGGCGCGGTCGGTGGCTATGCGGCCCTCAGCAACTACACGGCACTCGGCGGTACGCTGACCGTGTTCGCGCTGCCGAACTAGGCCTATCAGCATCGCTCCGGCGCGTGGAATAAACTCCACGCGCCGGCTCGTCTCCCCCGGGCTCCTTCGAGGATGAATCTCTTGCGTAGAATCTGCTCTGTCATTGCTGCGATGATCTTGGTTGCGTCCGGAGGAATTGCGGTCGCGGACGGTCCGGGCGATCCGACCGCCGTGAAGAAGGAAGACGACGGAAAGTGGCTCGATAAGGAAGGCACTCCGACCTACAAGATTTCCGACGGCACCGTGGACTGGTTCACCTATTCCGGATACCGCCGCTATCACTCTGACTGCCACGTCTGCCATGGGCCTGACGGCATGGGCTCCACCTACGCGCCGGCGCTCAAGGATTCCGTCAAGTCCATGAGCTATGGCGACTTCCTCGGCGTGGTCGCCTCCGGTCGCAAGAACATCTCGACCGCGCAGGAGAACGTCATGCCCGCCTTCGGCGATAATCCGAACGTCGCCTGCTACATGGACGATCTGTACGTCTATCTGCGCGCCCGCTCCACCGAAGCATGGGGCCGGCAGCGTCCCTCCAAGAAGGAGGAGAAAACGGAGGCCTACACCAAGGCGGAAGACGCCTGCATGGGCCATAAATGAACGTTGCTGAGGCTGCCGAGACCACCTCTTGGCATCTTGCGAGAATTTGAGGAGCTACCAATGAAGACACGTGCCGCCGTCGCTTTCGAAGCCAAGAAGCCGCTCGAGATCGTCGAGCTCGATCTGGAAGGACCGAAGGCCGGCGAGGTCCTGGTCGAGATCAAGGCGACGGGCATCTGCCATACCGACGCCTATACGCTCGACGGCTTCGACAGCGAGGGAATTTTCCCGTCGGTCCTGGGGCATGAGGGCGCGGGCATCATCCGCGAGATCGGTCCTGGCGTGACCTCGGTGAAGCCGGGTGACCACGTCATCCCGCTCTACACGCCGGAATGCCGGCAGTGCAAAAGCTGCCTCAGCCAGAAGACCAATCTCTGCACCGCGATCCGCGCGACGCAAGGCAAGGGCGTGATGCCCGACGGCACCAGCCGCTTTTCCTACAAGGGCAAGCCGGTCTATCACTACATGGGCTGCTCGACCTTCTCGAACTTCACCGTGCTGCCGGAGATCGCGGTCGCCAAGATCCGCGAGGACGCCCCCTTCGACAAGAGCTGCTACATCGGCTGCGGCGTCACCACCGGCGTCGGCGCCGTCGTCAACACCGCGAAGGTCACGCCGGGCTCCAACGTGGTCGTGTTCGGCCTCGGCGGCATCGGCCTCAACGTGATCCAGGGCGCCAAGATGGCCGGCGCCGACAAGATCATCGGTGTCGACATCAACGACTCCAAGGAGGATTGGGGCCGCAGGTTCGGCATGACCGAGTTCGTCAACCCCAAGAAGATCACGGGCGACATCGTCCAGCACCTCGTCGGCCTCACCGATGGCGGCGCCGACTACACTTTCGATTGCACCGGCAACACCACGGTGATGCGCCAGGCGCTGGAAGCCTGCCATCGCGGCTGGGGCACCTCGATCATCATCGGCGTTGCCGAATCCGGCAAGGAGATCGCCACCCGCCCGTTCCAGCTCGTCACCGGGCGCAACTGGCGGGGCACGGCCTTCGGTGGCGCCCGCGGCCGCACCGACGTGCCGAAGATCGTCGACTGGTACATGAACGGAAAGATCCAGATCGATCCGATGATCACCCACGTGCTCAAGCTCGAGGAGATCAACAAGGGCTTTGACCTCATGCACGAGGGCAAATCCATCCGTTCAGTCGTCGTGTTCTAGCTCGAAAGCGTCACCCCAAGGAGGATCGACCCATGACTGTTGCACTCCATCCATCGATCGACAACGGCCTCAAACAAGGCACCGGCAGCTTTGCCGGCGGCACGCTGGCCTGCAAATGCAAGGACCACCAGGTCAAGGTCGGCATCAAGGGCGACGTCGCCCACAATCACGCCTGTGGCTGCACCAAATGCTGGAAGCCGCAGGGCGCGACGTTCTCCGTCGTCGCCGTGGTGCCGCGCCAGAACGTCACCGTGCTCGAGAACGGCGACAAGCTCCAGATCGTCGATCCCTCCGCAGTGATCCAGCGCTATGCCTGCAAGGCGTGCGGCACCCACATGTACGGCCGCATCGAGAACAAGGGCCACCCGTTCTACGGTCTCGACTTCATTCATCCCGAGCTGTTCCAGGAGCAGGGCTCGCAGGCGCCGCAATTCGCCGCCTTCGTCTCCTCGGTGATCGAAGCGGGCGTGAAGCCGGAGCAGATGGCGGGCATCCGTTCGCGGCTGAAGGAAATCGGGCTCGAGCCCTATGATTGCCTGTCACCGGCGCTGATGGACGCGATCGCGACCCACGTCGCCAAAGCCAAGGCCGCCTAACAGGGCCGCCTGAGCAGGGCCGCCTGACCAAGGCGGTCGGACGTTCGCCGTGCCCTATCCGCTCGCTGGCCTCGATCAGCGCCAGCGAGCCGGACGGGCCCGGCCCCGGGACAGTCGCGGCGATGCCGCCGCCTCTGCAAGCTACGCGTATGCGAGCGTGATTGGCTCCCTCAGTCCTGGTCTCTGAATGACTGCGCAGCGCCGCCAACTCCCGTCTTGAAGTTCCCGGCCCCTGCGTTTCTCCCTCCCTCGACTGAGGCACCTTGCTTCGTCCGCGCAGTCTTTCTGGCGGACGAAGCTTTTTTCATCGCAACCTCTGTTTGCGAACGCGCGGTCCACGCGGCGCGATGACGCGCCCTGCTTTTGACAAACCATCGATGCAATCTTTTCCCGGTGAGAACACCCGGCTGTGAACGCCGGGCCGGCGCGACCTCTGCTACGATCGCGCCGTCACGATGCCGCACGACGTTCGATCAATTAAAAACAAAAACGGGAGGTATCGAGCACATCCAGACATCGCCATCGGCGTTCCTGCTCCCTCCGGGATTTGCCCGCGCGGGACGAGGGCGGGATGTGGCGCGACCAGGCACGAACCGGCGCCGACCGGCGTCGGCAAGTTTTGAATTTGGCATGCTTATGAAGAGCGAGGGACGATCATGATCAAGGTGAAGATCAACGGCCAGGAACAGAACTGGGACGGCGACCCGGATCTCCCGCTACTCTGGTTCCTGCGTGACGAGGCCGGACTGACCGGCACCAAGTACGGCTGCGGCCAGGCCCTGTGCGGCGCCTGCACCGTCATCGTCGACAAGCAGGCCGTGCGCGCCTGCATCACGTCGGTCAATGACGTCGCCGGACGCGAGGTCACCACGATCGAAGGGCTGCATCCAACTGGCGATCATCCGGTGCAGAAGGCCTGGCGGCAGGTCAACGTGCCGCAATGCGGCTTCTGCCAAGCCGGCCAGATCATGCAGGCTGCGGCCCTGCTGATGGACAATCCGAAACCCTCGCACGACCAGATCCGCGAAGGGATGGCGGGCAACATCTGCCGCTGCGGCTGCTACCAGCGCATCGAGAACGCGGTCCATCTCGCATCGACGGGGGTGTGACATGAATTTCATCGACAATCCCGGCAAGCTCCGTGGCTTCGAAAAGAACATCAAGGTCGAGAAGGTCTCACGCCGCAGCATCCTGAAAGGGCTCGGCATCACCGGCGGCTTCGTGCTCGCCGCACCCGTGATGTCGCGCCAGGCATTGGCCTACGAGACCGGTGCCGGCAAGATGCCGCACGGTGTCGTGGTCGATCCGCGCGTGTTCGTTTCGGTGGGCTCGGACGGCATCGTGACCATCGTGGGTCACCGTTCAGAAATGGGCACCGGCGTCCGCACCAGCCTGCCGCTGATCGTGGCCGAGGAGATGGAGGCCGACTGGTCCAGGGTCAAGGTGCAGCAGGCCCATGGCGACGAGGTCAAGTTCGGCAACCAGGACACCGACGGCTCGCGCAGCACGCGGCATTATCTGATCCCGATGCGCCAGATCGGCGCCTCGGCCCGCACCATGCTGGAGCAGGCCGCGGCGAAGCGCTGGGGCGTTCCGGCCACCGAGGTCAAGGCCGTCAATCACGAGGTCGTCCACAGCGCCAGCGGCCGCAAGCTCGGTTTCGGCGAGCTCGCCGCTGATGCGGCCAAGGAATCGGTGCCCAGCATCGAAGGCCTCAAGCTGAAGGACCCCAAGGATTTCCGGTATCTCGGCAAGGGCCAGGTCGGCATCGTCGATCTCCACGACATCACCACCGGCAAGGCGCGTTACGGCGCCGATGTGCGGCTGCCCGGCATGAAATATGCCGTGATCGCCCGCCCGCCCGTGACCGGCGGCAAGCTGGTCTCGTTCGATCCCGATGCGGCGCTGAAGGTCCCCGGCGTCGAGAAGGTGCTGAAGGTTCAAGGCTGGCCGTGGCCGTCCAAATTCCAGCCGCTCGGCGGGGTCGCGGTGATCGCCCGCAACACCGGCGCGGCGATCAAGGGCCGCGACGCGCTGAAGCTGGTCTGGGACGATGGTCCCAACGGCAAATACGACTCCGTCGCCTACCGCAAGGAGCTCGAGGAGGCCTCGCGCAAGCCGGGCCTCGTCTTGCGCAAGGAGGGCGATGCGGACGCTGCCCTGAAGGGCGCGGACAAGGTGATCGTCGGCGAGTACTACGTCCCGCATCTTGCTCATGTCAGCATGGAGCCGCCGGTGGCGGTCGCCGACGTCAAGGGCGACAAGGCGGAGATCTGGGCGCCGGTGCAGAGCCCCGGCGGCACCCGCGAGGACGTCGCCAAGACACTCGGCATTCCCGAGGGCAACGTCACCGTCAACGTCACGCTTCTTGGCGGCGGTTTCGGACGCAAGTCGAAATGCGACTTTGCGCTCGAGGCCGCGCTGCTCTCGAAAGAGCTCAGCGCACCGGTGAAGGTGCAGTGGACGCGCGAGGACGACATCCACAACGGCTTCCTGCACACGGTCTCGGTCGAGCGGATCGAGGCCGGCCTCGACAAGAGCGGCAAGGTGGTTGCCTGGCGCCATCGCAGCGTGGCCCCCAGCATCGCCTCGACGTTCGCTGCCGGGACCGTGCACCAGGCCCCGTTCGAGATCGGCATGGGCCTCGTCGACATGCCGTTCGAGATCGCCAACATCTCGTGTGAGAATCCGGAAGCCGCGGCGTTCACCCGCATCGGCTGGTTCCGCTCGGTCTCGAACATCCCGCGCGCCTTCGCGGTGCAATCAATGGTCGGCGAGATCGCGCAAGCGACCGGCCGCGACCAGAAGGAGACGCTGCTCGCGCTGATCGGAAGCCCGCGCATCGTCAAACCGGAGGTGAAAGACCTCTGGAACTACGGCGAGCCCCAGGACAGCTACCCGATCGACACCGCGCGCTTGCGCAAGGTGGTCGAACTGGTCGCCGAGAAGGGTGAGTGGGGACGCAAGGTACCGAAGGGCCGCGGCCTTGGCATCGCAGTGCACCGCAGCTTCGTCAGCTACATCGCGACCATCGTCGAGGTCGCCATCGACGACAAGGGCAAGCTGACGGTGCCACGGGTCGACACCGCGATCGATTGCGGCACCTATGTCAACCCCGAACGTATCGCCTCGCAGATCGAAGGCGCGGCGATCATGGGGCTGAGCCTCGCCAAATACGGCGAGATCACCTTCAAGGACGGCAAGGTGCAGCAGAAGAACTTTGACGACTTCCAGGTCGTCAGGATGGATGACTCTCCTGTGGTGACCAACGTCTACATCGTGCCGCCAGGACCCGACACGCCGCCGAGCGGCGTCGGCGAGCCCGGTGTTCCGCCGTTCGCACCGGCGCTGATCAATGCGATCTTTGCGGCGACCGGAAAACGCATCCGCTCGCTTCCGATCGGCAATCAATTGGAGGCGTGAGACGGAACAGAGGCGCGAGACGGAACACAAGCGGTCTCGCGCCGTTTCCATCGATCTGACAGGAGCAGATCGATGACAAATATCTCAAAGGCGCTCGCAGTCTCGTTGCTGTCGGGCGCCTTTCTTGTGACGGCCTCCGGCGCATTCGCCCAGAGCAACACGACGCCGCCCGCCACCGCGACACGCCCCACCGCGCCGGACCAGAAC